>JBBQYA010000051.1:0-20977 GCA_038209155.1 Sphingobacteriales bacterium
GAAGTTAAGCCCATCAGCGCCAATGGTACTGCCGTAACAGGTGGGAGAGTAGGTCGTTGCCGAATTTTATTAGTAAAAAGATTCTGAATAGAATCAAGAATATCTAACCCGTAGCCTTAAGCTATGGGTTTTTTTGTTTTACATCGATTGTTAATGGTTAATGATTAATGGTTAATGGTGTGGGATGGGATTTGGGGAATTGTTAATTGTTAATGGATGATATCTGAACCTTTTATTTTTAATTTAATTTGATAATAATTGTAAAATAGTTTTAAAAGTTTAGTTATAGGTAAACCAAATTGTATATGTTTGCGTTAATAGAAGTAAAGGAAATAGTAGGGAAGCTGAAGTTTTATAAGCTTCTAATTAACAACACTTGTGAATTTGATTTATTCTGTGAACAATGTATAAAAGATGGAAACCTTAAAAGTGAAATTATACAATTACAAGCCCGAATGCAGCAAATTGCTGATTTGAATACATTACCGATTGAAAAACACAGAGACATTACTCCAAAAAAGGATCCTATAAAAGAATATGAAATTAAAACCAAGCATTTAAGAGCTTATTTATTCTACGATAAAGAAAATGGAAGAGTAATTGTATCCTGTGGTAAAAAAACTACGCAAAAGGCAGACATTTCTACCTTCAGGAAAACCAAAAAAGAGTATTTTAATTTTAAAACCAAACCAAATGCTTTGCAAAAAAGATCTATATAAAACTAACGAATATTGGGTGGATATACTTCAAAATGAGATTTATCGTCAAGTGACAGCATACATGAAAGTTAATGAATTGAATCAAAATCAATTGGCTGAAAAATGGAATGTATCAAAAGGATATGTTTCACAAGTGCTTAGTGGAAGTTGTAATTTTTCAATAAAAAAATTGGTTGAACTTTCTTTAGCATTAAATCAAGTGCCTATGCTTGGTTTTGTTCCGAATGAAGCGTATCATAAATTTGAGGAAGTTTCAAAATATATTGAATCGCAAATGAATGAACAGTTTTTGATTCGATCATCAGGAAATTCAACTGAGATTGACTACCGAATTCCTTCATCTTTAATAACTATTCCATTGAATGTTAGCATAAACAGAAACAAAAAAAAGCTCAATGCTGAGGTTGGAAAAGTTATAAGCTTGAATGAGCCACAAAATATTATAACCAAAGAAACACTCCAATCTGCATAAAATGGATGTAGCAATAACAATTCTTAAAATACGGGAATTAGCGTTTAGTATCCTAGAAGAAAGAGTAGATGAAACAGGATTATCTATCGGATTTAGCGTTGAGACTATAATAAATTTTGATGAGGAAACATTTGAAATTAAAGTTGACTATTCACTCAAAAGCAAATTTACTGGATTAAGTCATGTTCAAATTAAAGTTTCTAATCTTTTTCGAATTTCCAATCTAAAAGATTATTCAGCAAAAGATAAAGCTCATGTTACCTTGCCTGATGCAACTTTGATAACAATGCTTAGCTTATCTATTTCTCATACGAGGGCTTTGCTTGCAAAAAATACGGCGGGTACAACATTAGAGCAATATATATTACCAATTGTAAACCCCACTGAGATTGCGAAGCAAATTTTTAACATCCAAATAGTTAAAGAAAAATTTACCAAAATCTAAATCTTCCAAATTTAAAGTAAGAAGTTAAGCCCATCAGCGCCAATGGTACTGCCGTAACAGGTGGGAGAGTAGGTCGTTGCCGAATTTTATTAGTAAAAAGATTCTGAATAGAATCAAGAATATCTAACCCGTAGCCATAAGCTATGGGTTTTTTTGTTTTAAACCGATTGTTAATGGTTAATGGTGACTTGTTAATGGTTAATTGTTAATGGTTAATGGTGTGGTTGGGATTATGGTTGGAAGGTTGGAAAGTTGGGAAGTTAAAAGGTTGGAAGGTTTAAAGGTTTTAAAGTTGGAAGGTTGTAAAGTTAAAAGGTTGGAAGGTTTAAAGGTTTTAAAGTTAGAAGGTTGTAAAGTTGGGAAGTTAAAAGGTTGGAAGGTTTTAAAGTTGGAAGGTTGTGAAGTTGGGAAGTTAAAAGGTTGGAAGGTTTAAAGGTTTTAAAGTTGGAAGGTAGTAAAGTTGGGAAGTTAAAATGTTGGAAAGTTTAAAGGTTTTAAAGTGGTAAGGTTGACGGTGCTAGGTTTCTGGTTGACGGCGCTAGATTTCTGGTTGACGGCGGTAGTTTTCTAATTGACGGTGCTAGGTTTCTGGTTGACGGTGCTAGGTTTCTGGTTGACGGTGCTAGGTTTCTGGTTGACGGTGCTAGGTTTCTGGTTTTAAAGGATTGTATGCAAGGTGGCGTGAATGAGATGGTAGGGATTTTTTGCATTAGGGATAGAAGCGGAAATCCTTTTTGCTTTTCGCAAAAAGATTGGAGTGGATAGCCCGACAGCGATGTGAGGTGGGATGGTTTGGTGGGGTAATCGGTGGAATGCGCTAATAAATACAATTGGTAGTAGAGGCTAATGGATTGTTTTGTAGACTCGTTTAGGGTTTTTGATTTTAAGGTTTACGAACTTGCTTTTTTTTACGGGACTACTGTTTTGATATGTATGCTTGGAATGCTTTATATTTTAGTTTCATTTTGGGTTGGGTGTTAGTAGAATTTCCAATTTCTTTTTCTGTGATGGTTTTGTGATACTTTAGTTGCAATTTTATAAACAAAATAAATTGGATGAAAAGAGTTTTGGTGATTGAAGATGATTTGCATATTCAGGAGTTGTTGAATATCCACTTGATGGATCTGGATTGTGAGGTGACGAAGGTTGGGAATGGAATTGAGGGGTATTCTTTATTGTGTAAGGAAAGTTGGGATTTACTCATCTTGGATTTAATGTTGCCTGGAATGGGTGGTTTGGAGATTTGTAGGGCTGTAAGGGAGAGTAATAAAACGATTCCAATTCTGATGGTGACTGCAAAAAGCGAGGAGATTGATAAGGTTTTGGGCTTGGAGATTGGTGCGGATGATTATATAACGAAGCCGTTTAGTATTAGGGAATTTATTGCTAGGGTGAAGGCTTTGTTTAGAAGGGCGAATAAAGTGGCGGAAGATACGGTTGAAAAAGAAGGGAAAGAATTGATTTTTAATAATGGTCATTTAAAAATTGATCTGGATAATTATAAGGTTTTGGTGGATAATAAACGTGAGGAGCTTACGCCAAAGGAGTTTGATTTGTTGGCTTTGCTTGCTGCTAGACCGGGTAAAAGTTATACTCGGCAGAAATTACTTTCGCTAATATGGGGTTATGATTTTAGTGGGTATGAGCATACGGTGAATTCACACATCAATCGCTTGAGGGCAAAAATTGAACCTGATGTGAATAATCCGACTTATATTTTGACTACGTGGGGTGTGGGTTATCGTTTTTCTGATTCTTTTAATTAACTATCTATGCAGAGTATTAAAAACACGCTTTATTGGAAAATATCGGCGCTTTTCATTCTTATTTTGACTACTTTGAGTGTTACGTATTCTTTGTTTACGATACAAACTAGTCGCAATTATTTTGAGGAGACTACTCAGCGATTGAATAAAGGTGTGGCGGAACATATGTTGCTGGAGGTTCAACCTTTCAAAGATGGAAGGGTAAATGACGAAGCTTTGGGCAAGATTATGCATAGTATGATGGCGGTAAATCCTAAAATTGAAGTTTATTTGTTGAGTCCAGAAGGTGAAATTTTATCTTTTGTGGTGTTGGATCAAGAGGTGAAATTGAAGTATGTGGACATGGATCCGATAAAAAAAATTATAGCTGTTAAAGAATACAATGATATTATTTATGGGGATAATCCTCGATTGCCGGGACTAAAAACTATTTTTTCTGCTGCGGAGGTTAGGGAAAATGGAATTTTGCAGGGCTACATCTATCTTACTCTAAACAGCGAGCAAAGTCTTAAGATTTCGGAAACGTTGTTTAGCAGTTATATGATTCGTATGGGGATTAAATATTTTGCGTTCACGATGGTAACTGCTATGCTTATAAGTTTGTTGCTACTTTGGATGCTGATAAGAAACTTGAATAAGGTTTTGATTATGACTAAGAATTTTCAGAATGGTGATTTGGATGCGCGAATAGAAGTTAATGGAAGTGGTGAATTGGCAAATATGTCTTACTCTATTAATAGTATGGCTGATACGATAGTAACGAATATTGAGCAACTTAAGGAGAATGATAATTTAAGGAGGGAATTGATTGCTAATATTTCACATGATTTGCGTTCACCCGTTTCGGTAATTCAAGGGTATGCGGAAACGTTGGTGATTAAATCTGATATGTTGACAAAGGAAAAACAAGATGAATATCTTGATATCATTATTAAAACATCAGGAAAACTTAAAAATTTGATGGCTGATTTGTTTGAACTTTCTACATTGGAAGCTAAATTGATAAAACCGAAAAAGGAGAAATTTCAGATTTTTGAATTGTTGCAAGACATGAGTAATTCTTTCCGAATACTTGCTCAGGAGAAAAATATTTCTCTTACTACTTTTAGCAATACTGAAATACCTATGGTGTATGCAGATTTGCAAATGATAGAACGCGTGATCCAAAATTTGGTGCATAATGCCATCAATTACACTCCTAACAATGGCGAAATAAAAATTGAATGTTTGGGAAAAGATGAGAGGGTGGAGGTGAAAATTAGTAATTCTGGAAAAGGAATAAAGCCGGAAGATTTGCCTAAAATATTTGATCGGTATTATAAAACGGATGATTCGGCGATAAACTCGGGAACGGGCCTCGGATTGGCGATTGTGAAAAACATTCTGATTTTACATGATTCGGATATTAATGTAGAAAGTCAAATTGGCAAAATAACCACTTTTACTTTTTCTTTAAATTGATTCTATTAGTTCTTAAAAAGAAAATCAGTAGGTTTTTCTGTAAATCTTTTGAACAGCGAATGTTTAAAAAAAAAGATGCTGAGGCAATCTTTTTTTCTATTGCTAAGTATTAAAATTCTCTCAGTTTAAAAAGATTTTTATTGGGAAGGGCTGAAAATGCACCTATGATTTCCTTTTAATTATTTGCTTAAAAAAATTGAAATCCCAAAAATTTAAAAGTTAATCTTCTGCGATATTCTTGTGATACTTTTTAAGGTTATTTGAGAAATCATTTAAACAAAAAACAATTTTAAAAAATTAAAATCATGAAAAAATCATTATTAATCATTTTAACATTTGCACTTTTAGGGTTCTCTAGCTGTGAAAAGGAAAAAGAAACAATTACAGAAACAATAGATAGCAGCAAACCAAGTGGAGCTTTTACTGCAAGTAAAACAGGAACCTTAGTAGCCCAAAACGGAACACCAACTGCAGGTACAGTACAATCAGGAAAGGATGCATCAGGTACATGGTATTTTAAATTGGCTAGTAATTTTATAACTGAATTAGCAACTGGAACGGCATCTGTTTATTTGTCTACATCATCCACGTTTGTAGCTAGTCCGGGTTCAGGGAATCCAGATTTGCAATTAGTAGGTATTGTAAAATCAAATGGTGAGGCATTTTATAAATTGGCAAGTATGCCTGCATCTAAATTTACTCACGTAATCATTTGGTGTGGTTCGGCGAATATTCCATTTGGCAATGCACCGCTACAATAGTTTTTTGTTTTAAGTTTTCATTTGAAGGGAAAGGCATAATCACAATGCCTTTCTTTTTTTTAAATCTTTTTTATGAAAAAAATACTTTTTGCATTTTTTTTAATGTTTTTTTGTTCTGAGGTTTCGTTTGGGCAAAGTGGATGGACAAAAGAAAAAAGTAATTTATTTTTATCGCTAGATTATCAATTTTACCAATCAAAAGACTTTAACAATTCTAAGGGAGATAATATTATAACGGATGAGTTTAAGCAAAATACTGTTTCACTTTACGGAGAATATGGTTTAAGTAATAGATTTTCGGCCAATGCCCATTTACCAATATACAGAACGAATGGCTACCAAAATACGGAAACAGTAAGTGGTTTGGGCGATTTGAGGCTTGAATTGAAATATGCATTGAGCAAAGGAAAATTCCCCGTATCGATAAGCGTTGCACCCGAATTTCCGACTGGAGCCAAAAACCTACAATCAAAAAGTACTCTTAATAGTTTCGACCAAATTAATCTGCCAACTGGTGATGGAGAATTTAATTTGTGGACCACAGCGGCTATTTCTCATTCATTTTATCCAATACCAGTTTATGTATCGGCATTTTCTTCGTTTAATTATCGCACAAAATTTGAACAAAGAAATTTCCAGAATCAGTTGCTTTCGGGTGTTGAGCTTGGTTACAAATTGGTAAATAAGGTATGGGTGAGCGGTAAAGTATCTGTTTTGAATGGTATAGGTCCAAAACCTAAATTTGCGGATTTTATAAGAGGAGATGGAACTACCTACACGGGAGTTTCTTTCAATGTACTTTATGAAATTGGAAAGCACTATGGAATAAACGTAAAATATTTTCGACCAACGGATTTAATAGTGAAATCAAGAAATAATTATGATGCTAATATATTTTCTGTTGGGGTGGTTTATTCGAAGAAAAGGTAGGATCAAAATTGCAATTGGCAATAAGCAAAATGCAATAGAAAATATTGAGTAATCAAAAATCAAAGTAGTGTTTGCAATAAGCAAAATGCAATGGGTACTATTTAAATAGGTTATTTGTAATTTGCATTTTGTAGTATTTAATAAGCACTATTAAACCTTCAATGTGTAATTTGATTATTAGTTTCCTAAGTTTTACCTATCATTTTTTTTAATGAAATCTTTGTCTAATTGAATTCGGCAGGGATTTTTTGCATTAGGGATAGAAGCGGAAATCCTTTTTGCTTTTCGCAAAAAGATTGGAGTGGATAGCCCGACAGCGATGTGTGGTGGGATGGTGTGGTGGGGTAATCGGTGGAATGCGCTTATAAATACAATTGGTAGTAGAGGCTGATGGGTTATTTGGTTGACTCGTTTCGGGTTTTTGATTTTAGGGTTAACGAACTTGCTTTTTCTTACGGGACTATTGTTTTGATATGTATGCTTGTAATGGTACTTTGTATTTTAAGGAGATTGAGATTTCAATTTGCTATGGCTATTATTTAAAGTTTAAATAGGTTTTTTCTTTGTCTATCCATTCTTCTGTTTTTGAACCGTTACCTTTTGTAGAAGTTATGTTTTTTTGTGTGCATAAAAACTAATAGGTGAGTGAATTTTGGTCGAAAAATAAACTTTATCTTTTTTTGGTCTGAATAGGATTATTGCAATAATTAAAATGGTTAAATCTCTAGTTTTAGATTTAACGAATCCAGAAATAGTAATAATTTTTAAAATAAAAATTTTAGACTTAAAAGGAAATCACGTGCTTTGTAGGACAAATAGAAAATTTAAATTCTTACGATAAAAAAGAAAATATAAATCTTGAATTAATTATATAAGAGATATACTTTATTAGATTTACCAAAAATTCAATTTAATTATTTCTAAAAAGATTTTCAAACAATCATAATTTAGAATCTCTAATCATAGATTTATTAACAAACAATGACAAATTCGATTAAATCATTTATAAAATATTTTATTCCGAAATATCAAAAACTAATTTTAGAGTATAAAGTAGATATGAAACCCAGATTTGGATATGGTTTAGGGCCTCATCCACTTCTTAACGAAATAATAAATAGAAATAGGGCTGAATACGAACATTTACTTAATAAAATAGTAGATCATAAAGAAGTGTTTCGGAACATAAAATCTTCTGAACTGGAGAAAAATGAGGATGAAATAGCTTGGAATAATGGGTATTTGCCTGCGATGGATATTTTTTCTTTGTACACTATCATTGATCATTTTAAACCAAGGAAGTACATAGAGATTGGTTCTGGAAATTCCACAAAAGTGGCTCGGAAATGTATTAAGGAAAATAAGTTGAATACCAAAATTATTTCGATAGATCCTTTTCCGAGGGCAAATATAGATCATTTGGCTGATGAGGTTATCAGGGAGCCTTTGGAAAATATTGATGATTATCAATTTATTATTAATGATTTAAATGAGAATGATATTTTGTTTATTGATAATTCTCATCGCTGTTTGCCCAACTCGGATGCTACGGTTTTCTTTTTGGAATTATTGCCGTTTCTTAAAAAGGGAGTTGTTGTGCACATTCACGATATCTACTTGCCGAATGATTATCCTCAGTTTATGTGTGATCGGTTTTATTCGGAGCAATATGTTTTAGCTGCTTTTATACTTGCTAATCCAGAAAAGTATTACACGATATTTCCGGGCATATTTATAACGGAGGATAAGGACTTATCATCAATATTGTCGCCAATTTGGGATGAACTAAGTGTAAAAACATTGGAGAAACATGGCGGTTCTTATTGGTTGCAAATTAAATAACAATAAGATAGGATTGCACTTTCACCAAAAACAAATTGAATAAAAGCTAAATAAAATAATGGCTTTCAATAATTGAAATTACTTGGTGGAAGCAAAGAAAAAAGTTTCTGTATTAAAGGGGGAAGAAAAATGTAGCGGGGAGCAGGATCGAACTGCCGACCTCAGGGTTATGAATCCTGCGCTCTAACCATCTGAGCTACCCCGCCATTTTTGAAATCATAGCAGAATAGGTTATTTTCTGCGATGGGTTTAGATTTACATCTATTTTTTAAAGTTTGCAAATATAGTAGAAATTGTCTTTCTTTAGAACATCTGTTAACTATTTTATTAAAAAAAATTTTAAGCAACTGTCTATACTATTTACTAATGACTACGAAAAAAAAATACAAATTAGAATATGAATTAAGGTCTTCACCAAAAATCCTTTTTAATTTTTTGAGTACTCCGAATGGTTTAGCTGAATGGTTTGCAAGTGATGTGACTATACGAGACGGTATTTATTCTTTTCATTGGGATAATGAAATACAAAAGGCAAAACTATTGACCATAAAAGATAACAAAATGGTAAAATTTAAGTGGGAGGATGATGAAGCGTTTTGTTTTTTTGAATTTGAGGTGATGCAAGATGAGCTAACTGGTGATGTAGCATTGGGTATTACAGATTTTGCCAGTGATGAGGAGAAAGAAGAAAAAATAATGATTTGGAAAAGTCAGGTTGATACCCTAATCAGCGTTATAGGAGCATAGTACTAATAGCTTCCATTTATTTTTATATTGAAAAAAATATATCGTTTAGTCATTTTAGCCTTTATTAGGCCTTTTGTTATCACATTTTTTGTGGTTTTATTTATTTTGTTGATGTTGTTTTTGTTCAAATACATCGATGATTTGGTAGGAAAAGGTTTTGAATGGTATGTGATTTTGGAATTGATGTTTTATGCTTCTGCCAGCCAGGTTTCCATGGCTTTGCCCCTTTCAATTTTATTGTCTTCTATTATGACTTTTGGGAATTTAGGAGAAAGTTATGAGTTGGTTGCATTGAAATCTGCAGGGGTTTCTTTACAAAAGATCATGGTTCCATTGGTCATTTTGGTCACTATTATTGCAATTGCTGCCTTTTTATTTTCTAATTATATGCTACCGAAAGCTAATTTGAAAATGGGTTCTTTGCTGTATGATGTAAGAAATCAAAGGCCTTCATTTTTGATTAAAGATGGAATATTTTATAATGGGATAGATGGCTATTCCATAAAAGCAAATAAAACGGATAAAGATAGCGATACGTTGCATAATGTGATGATTTATGATCAGACGGCTGGTAATGGAAACATCAATGTATTGCTTGCAAAAACGGGGATTATGATGAAATCTGAAACGGAAAGCATGCTGGCATTGCAGCTTTATGATGGGACTAGATATGAGGAGGTAAACTCAACGGGTTATGCTCAACGAAAAGAACATTCGAGAATAAAATTTAAGGAATACGAATTGAAATTGGATTTATCGGGTTTTAGTATGAGTAGAACGAATGAAGATCTATTTAAAACAAACTATCAAATGTTGAATGTGCAGCAATTGAAAACTGCTCAGGATAGTTTGGTGGAGAATTTTGATTTAAAGACTGAACAGTTTAACACGTCGATGAAAAACTATTTTTCTATTTTCTCAACAACGGGAAAGAGTAAGGAAAAAAATAATCGAGTGATTAAATTAAAGAATCCAATTTTTATAAAGAATTTTCCGGATAGTGTTCAGAATGTAATAAGACAAGCATCCTTATCGAATTTAAGAAATATTTTATCTATCGCTACTGCTTCTAAAGAAGATATTTTGAATACCCAGAAATTGAATTGGCGACATGGAGTAGAACTTCATAGAAAATTTACTCTTTCTGTAGCTTGTTTAGTTTTGTTTTTTATTGGTGCTCCATTGGGTGCTATTATTAGAAAAGGGGGTTTAGGAATGCCAATGATTGTTTCCATTTTGTTTTTTCTCGTATTTCATATTTTCTCGGTTATAGGAGAAAAATCTGGAAAGGAAGGTGCAATACCCGTTTTTGCTGGCATGTGGTTGGCTACTTTTGTACTTACTCCCCTTGGAATTTTTCTGACAAGCAGAGCAGCAAAAGATTCGGCTTTGTTTGATACTGACTTTTATGTGAAACTTTATAAAAAAATTATTGCTAAGTTTTATAAACCAAAAACAGTAATTGAGTAATAAAATTTAGATAAAATAGTACTTTTGTTTGATTGAAAGAAGGTAAGAAATAAATGAAATTTAAGTTGACAAAAGTAAAATCAAAATTCAAAATTTTTGAAACGAATGGCGTTTTAATGCAGATTAAAAAAGATGAATTAACTAATTTAAATTCTTCTATTTAAATTAAGCAAAACCTATCTAGTGAAAGTTCTTCAAGTTTCGTATAGAGTACCAGTTCCGGCCAATGATGGATGTTCAATCGCAATTTATAATGTCATAATTGGGCTGGCAGAAGAAGGAGTTGAACTACACACTCTCTCCATAAATACTCCAAAGCATTCGCAAAAAAAAGATTCATTAGTAGGATTAGCAAAGCAAACTGATGTTTTTGTGGACACGAGCATAAAGCCAGTTGATTTAATTTCTAATTTTCTTTTTAGTAGAAAACCATACAATATTTTCCGATTTGTAAACAATGAAGTAAATTTTGCTTTAAAGGAAATATTGACTAAGGAAAAGTTTGATATAATACATGTAGAAGGAACTTTCATGGCCTATTACATTGATCTGATTAGATGTTTCTCAGATTCACCCATAATGATAAGATCACACAATATTGAATGTACAATTTGGGAGCGGTTAGCTAGAAGTGAAAAAAATAGTTTGAAGCGAATTTATTTTCATTCTTTAGCTAAGCGAATAAAAAATTTCGAAACAATTTATTATGATAAGTTTGATGCCATTGTTGCTATAACCCAACCAGATAAGGATCGATTATTGGCTATGGGAATTACGAAAAAAATCGAGGTTATTCCGGCTGGTGTCAATCTTGAAAAGTTTGCCAAAAACACACCTTATCCAGATGAAAGGAATTCGGTATTCATTTTAAGTGCTTTGGATTGGATTCCAAATCAGGAAGCGTTACTATGGTTTTTAGACCATGTTTGGAGCAAAGTAGTTGAGAAAAATAGTGAAGCTAAATTGCATGTTGCAGGTAAAAATACGCCCGATTATATATATAAATTAGCAACCGATTCAATTATTATACACGGTTTTGTGGAAGATGCTACTGAGTTTATGCAAAAATACAATTTGATGCTAGTCCCATTACTTTCTGGTGGAGGCATGAGGGTAAAAATACTAGAAGGTATGGCGGCTTCTAAGTGTATTATTTCATCAAGTATTGGTGCAGAAGGCATAGATTATTTGAATGGAGAAAACATTGTGATTTGTAATGAACCCAAAGAATGGGTTACGGCGATTTTATATTATTTAGATAATAATGAAGAAAAAATAAGATTAGCGAAAGCCGCAAAAATACTGAGTGATGATTTGTATAATAATAAAACAATTACTCAAAAATATTTGAAATTGTATAAGTCATTAATTAAAACCTAATGTTTTTAGCCATTACAATCGTTTTTTGGTTATCGGCAGTTTTGATAGTTCATACCTATGTTTTTTTTCCAATACTATTAAAATGGCTAAGTAGGAATAAATTAAATAATAAAAATTGCTTTGGTCAAAATGACAATAACTTACCAACCATATCTATCTTATTAGCAGTATATAATGAAGAAAGCGTAATTGAAGAAAAAATTTCTTCAACTTTTGATACGGACTATCCACTCCATAAAATACAGTTTTTGATAGGCTCAGATTGGAGTACAGATAATACAGAGAAGATAATAAGGAATTATCAAGAAAAATTTCCGCAAATAGAATTGGTTGTATTTGAAGGGAGAAAAGGAAAATCTGAAATTATTAATGAATTATCGGATTTGGCTAGGGGTGAAATTCTATTGCTAACGGATGCTAACGTGTTTTTTGATGAGCATACCATATTTCAATTGGTAAAACATTATAAAAATGAAAAGATAGGTCAAGTTGGAGGGAATATTCTAAATGTATTGCATAAAAAAGAAGGAATATCTTATCAAGAAAAGAGCTATTTGCAGAGAGAGAATTTGATGAAGTACCAAGAAGGAATCATCTGGGGAAGCATGATAGGTGCTTTTGGAGGATGCTATTCTATCAGAAAAAAGTTATTTGTAAAAGTACCTCCCACATTTTTGATGGATGATTTTTTTATTTCCATGAATGTATTATCCAACAATTTTTTTGCAATAAATGAATTAGAGGCAAAATGTTTTGAAGATGTATCGAACAAAATAACAGAAGAATTCAGAAGAAAAGTCAGAATATCAGCAGGTAATTTCCAGAATTTAAATTATTACCAACATTTACTTTGGCCACCATTTTCTGGGGTCGCTTTTTCATTTTTATCACATAAAGTTATCCGTTGGTATACTCCATTTTTAATTATCATATTGATTTTTTCCAATTTGATTTTAATTGGGTATTCAAACTTTTATTTACTTTCAATGTTCCTAATTTTACTTTCCATAACAGTTCCACTGATGGATTATGCTTTAAAATATTTTCATATACATTTAAAACTATTTCGGTTTATCACTCATTTTTACCTAATGAATTTAGCTTTATTGAAGGGTTTTATCCAATATCAAAAAGGTGTAAATACAAACGTTTGGAAACCAACACAACGAAACCAATAACATGTTGAACAAAATTGAAGAGGCTATCGCCGAAATACAGGCTGGTAAAATAATAATCGTAGTAGATGATGAGGATAGAGAGAATGAAGGTGATTTTTTGACTGCTGCCAGAAATGCTACTCCAGAAGTTATCAATTTTATGGCTACATATGGACGAGGACTCATCTGCACACCGTTGGACGAAAAGAGCTGTGATGATTTAAAATTAGATTTAATGGTAGGCAGAAATACTGCTTCGCACGAAACAAATTTTACAGTATCGATAGATTTAATCGGACATGGATGCACTACTGGAATATCTGCATCTGATAGAAGTAAAACTGTTTTAGCATTATTAGATCCCAATATAAAACCTGAAGATTTTGGTAGGCCAGGACATATTTTTCCGTTGAGGGGAAAAGCAGGAGGAGTACTTAGGCGTGCAGGACATACCGAAGCCGCGATTGACTTATCAAAAATTGCAGGGTTTGAGCCAGCAGGTTTGATCGTTGAAATCATGAATGATGATGGAAGTATGGCCAGATTGCCAGAACTTTTGAAAATAGCTGAACGCTTTCAATTAAAAATAATTTCTATTAAGGATTTAATCGCTTACCGGCTTAAAAATGAATCCTTAATAAAAGAAGAGGTAGAGGTAAATTTGCCTACGGATTATGGAAATTTTCATTTAAAAGCCTTTACCCAAATAAATTCTGGCGAATTACATTTAGCGTTGATAAAAGGCACTTGGGATTTAGAAGAAGAAATTATGGTTCGTGTTCATTCTTCATGTGTAACGGGAGATATATTTGGATCTTGCAGATGTGATTGTGGAGGTCAACTTCATAATGCCATGCAAATGATTGAAAATGAGGGTAAGGGAGTGGTTTTGTACATGAATCAAGAAGGACGAGGAATTGGTTTGATCAATAAACTAAAAGCGTATAATCTTCAAGAGCAAGGTATGGATACTGTGGAAGCTAATATAGAATTAGGTTTCAAAGCAGATGAGCGAGATTACGGAGTGGGAGCTCAAATACTTCGTCGCTTAGGAATTTCTAAAATGAAATTATTAACCAACAATCCAACAAAACGAGCAGGAATTGTGGGCTATGGATTGGAAGTTACAGAAAATATAGCCATTGAAGTTTCGTCTAATAAACACAATGAAGCTTATTTAATTGCTAAACGTGATAAAATGGGTCACACTATTTTGGATAAAAAGTAATTATGGCTTTTTTCTTCTAAAAAGTTTAATCCAAAGCTCTTTAAAACTATCAAAATCTTCGCGATAGTTTAAACCAACTCCTTGAACATTTTGATTGTTTTGTGTACTTCCAGAAACTCCAATACTTGGTGGTCTGTTAAATGCTTTAGCTCTAATGCTACCGGGCTTATTTAATTTTCCTTCCACACTTACGTCTCCAGTTAATCCAGGATTTTGCTGAACAATCCCTTGGTTGTTCGTATTGTTAGCATTAACGACATTACCATTGATGGTTACACGATCATTTAAAATTCTTAATGTGCCACCCACACCAGCGGTAGAACTTATGTTGACATCGAGACCTTCGTACAATAATTGAGATGCCCAATTAGAAAATTGATTGGATAGCAATTCATTTACTGCACTTGCCCCGCTTGAGGCGTTTAATAAATTTCCACCTGCAAATCGACCAAAAACTAATAAACTAAAAACTTCTTTATTTACATTGTCTGGACTAGATAAATACCCAGCAAATTCGCTTTCATATTTTCTATTGTCGGGGAATTCTAAACTAAAGGTAATATCGGGTTTAAATAAAGAATTTCTCATTTCAAGTTTACAAGAAACAGGAATTCGCTGCAATCTTTCTGCTGTTTTTGTTGTATCCGAAGGATTGTTTGCAAGGTACAAATCATTTATTTGAGCACGTAAATTATAGGTAGCTTCCAAATTTACTTTTGCTTCATAAGGACTACCATCCCATCTAATAGTGCCTCCACGGTCTACTTTAAATCTTTTATTAATCAAATTCTGTAGAGTAAAAAGATAATCTCCTTGGCTAATGGTGTATAAACCATACATATCAAAATCTCCTAAAGAATTAATCACCATTCTTAAATCTCCGTTTCCTCTGCCTTTAATAATATCTCCGGAAACTTCATCAAAAATTAATTGAACTTCAGCATCTTCTGTCACATTTAAATCAAAATTCATGGTAAGCCCATTTAAATTTAATTTCTTAGTTTCAATAATTTTTAGCGTGTCATTTTTTATGAAATTGATAAAGTTTTGTTGGCCAACCGTATTTTCATCAGATAATGGAATAAAAAATTGCGTGCCTCTATTTGTGCTGGCAGTTATGTCAATTTTCATATCATCCACAGGACCTTTGAATTTAAAATTACCCGTTGCAAATGCTTTTCCATAATACAATTTATTATCTCTAGCATTAGTATTTAGGCATAAAAATTTATCAGCTTGTATGGAAATATCAAACACAGGTTTGTTAAGTTGGGTGAGTCGGATGTTTCCATTTGCAAGACCTTTATTTCCATTTGGGTCAAAAAGTACAAGATTATCTATTTCTATTATATCATTTTTAAAATAGATTGTTTTGCTAAATCGAATGGGTGTTTTTAAATAATTTACGGTAATACCTGCATCCATAAAATCTATATATCCAGACAAATCAGGATCTTTAAATGTTCCTTTTAAATAAATTTGAGCGCTGGCTTTGCCTTTCACATTGGAAACTAATTTTCTAATAAATGGCTCAACTAATAATAAATCGGTTTCTCTGAAAACAATGGAAACATCTAAGTTTTCATTGGATCGTTCTGGATAAATATTGCCCGCAAGAGAAACAGTTTTCATTAAATTATTTTCAATATTGGCATCAAAAGAAATTGTTTTTAATTCAGAACTATAACCTGTATTTGCGGATACATTTCCAATTAATGTTCCATTATAAATCAAATCATTAATGCTTGTGTTTGAACTCGCACGTGGTGATTTGAAGGCAGATAATATATTGAATGAACTATTGATAACTCCACTTATTTGAGGTTTAAAATTTGGATAAAATTGTTTAATGGTAATAATATCTAAATCTTTTATTATTAATATGGCTTTATCTTTTTCTGAACTGGATAAGATTCCATCTAACAAAATTTCTTGTTTACTATTTGATAAACCGAAACCTTTAATATTTAATTTATTTTCCTTAAAAACGATTGTACTTTGAGATTTTAGATCCCAAATCTGATTATTTAAGGTTAATTCAGAAGGAAGGACTTCAATATAAATACTATCTGATTTGAAATTTGCATTTCCGTTTAAGTCCAATAAATTTAATCGATTGTTGTTGGCAAGCTTAATATTGAATCGTAAGCTATCATTCTGAATTAAATTGGATGCTATAACATCATTAAAAACCAAAGATTTATTTATTTCTGCTTTGTCTGAGGCAATGTTGAATGCAAATGCAGATTCTGTAGTTTCACCATCAACAATCACATTGGTGAATTTTGTTTTTGCATAAATTACTTCCTTGAAAAACCCTGAAATATCCATCGAGCTCTTCAAAGAATTATAATCGCCCTGAAGAGTTCCTTCATTAGAAATGGATAATAAAGGCAGAAAAATACTGGTGATAGGTTTAATGTCTTTTACATTTAAATTAAAATTAAATATCTGTGGCTGAACATTGTTTTTTACATTCCAATTATAAGATGGAAGGTATTTTGCCAATATATTTTTTAGTGATGGAATTAATGTTTTAAATTCTATTTGTCCAGTAACTTCTGCATCTGCGAGGTCTGATTGTAAAACTAAACGTTTGTTAATTCCTGTATTAGAAGCAAATAAGGAGATGTTCCCAATATCAAAAGTTTCATTTTTGTATATTAAATTGGTTTCTGCAAGTCTCATAGTTCCTTGCAAATCATTAATATTTTTGCCAGAAAAATTCATTTCCATTTTTGCTACAACAGATAAACTATCTTTATAAAGATTTAAAGATTTCAGATTTAATTTTCTTACGTCACTTTTAAAGGCAAATATTGGATTATCATTATTAAAATCAATTGTGCCATCAAAATCTAAATCCGCATTCCTGTCGTTTAAATTTATATTTCCAGAAAATAGTTTTTTATTTAAATTACCTTCTAATTTTATTCCCTTATATCGATATCCATTTAAATCTATATAATCTATTAGAACATTTAACTCTTCATCTAGCGTTCCCATTTTAAAACCTTTTCCTTTTAATTTAGCTCTCAAAGACAGTTTTCCTAAAAGCGGACTATTATTACTTAATTTTCCAATATCGAAATCAATCGCTCTTAAATTTCCGCTGTAGGATGGAATTTTCTTTTCGTCAAACTTTACATTTAAATCAGAAATAAGAGTTCCTAGAGCAGTTTTAATTTTTCCATTTGCTACAAAATCACTTAGAAATCCTGTAAAATTTCCAGTAAATGAAATAGTGCCTAATTTAGAAATTTCTGTTGGCAGAAGCCTTTTTTGTGTTTCAGTGTTTAAGCTTCCGATTATTTTATCTAAATCTATTTTATTAGTTTTAAATTCTTTAAAACGTAAATCAAGATAAGTTTCTTTTAAATTGGGCAATCCATCTATCGAATAGTTTCCATTCAGAATGGTATTATTTCCAGCTTTTATTTCTAAATTTTTTGCCTCTAAATTATTTACATAACCGCTTAATTGTCCATTTGCTCTTATACTTAAAGCAACGTTTTTTAATTGTGGAGCAAAATAATTTAAGTCTGTCGCAGAAATTAATGACTTTTCTAAATCAGCTTTAAAAAAGACAGAAGAATTGAACCGATCAAAATCGGAAAAGTTCTCGAACGAAAATTTTACGTATTTCTTTAGATGACTTTGTGGCGTTGTGATATCCAAATTCAATAATTCAAATTCTTTTGGACTAATGGTTAAATCTCCTTTAAATGAATTTAAAACAAATCCACTTTTTTCTATAAAAGCTATTTTGTTGATCTTGCTGGTAAATTTCTTATCTTTAAATTCTAAATCTATTAAATCGATACTTAAATTTTGAATCCCTAAATCTTTAAAATTTATGGCTTTCATAGATTTTAAATTTCGATCATCATTATAATTGAAAGTAATGTTGTTTAACTTAACACTGTTGATACTGATATCGAATGCTTTCTGTTTTGGTCTTAAACTGTCTGGTTTTCCAGCAAAATAATCAACCAGAAATTGCAAGTTAGTTGTTCTGTTTTTTTCATATCTCCTAAATTTAAAAACACCTGAATCTAGGTTTAGATTATTGATATTTATTTTTTTATTTTTATAAGAGAGTGAATTTAAATCGACAGAAAAACTATTAATAAAAAACAAAGTGTCTTTATTTCTATCTTCAACATATAAACCTTCAAGCTCAATAGATTTAATAAATTGAATATTTATATGATCTATTTTAACAACTGTTTGCAATTCATCCGAAAGGAATCCAGTTACTTTTTTGATAGCCCAGTTTTGAACCGTGGAAGTTTGAATAAGCAAGGAAACTATTCCGATGCTTAACAAAAGCAAAAGAATAAGACCTAGAGATATTTTAAGAAGTAATTTAATAAATTTATCGTTTTAACAATTAAGTGTAATGGCAATCATATTAGGTATAGAATCATCCTGCGACGAAACTTCAGCTTCAATTTGCGTTGATGGCAATATACGTTCCAATGTAATAGCCACCCAACAAATACATGAAAACTATGGAGGTGTGATTCCTGAAATTGCATCTAGAATGCATCAGGCAAACATAATTCCAGTAGTAGCCACAGCTTTACTTAACGCGAAAATAGATAAAAATAGCATTGATGCGATTGCTTTTACTCGTGGTCCAGGTTTATTAGGTGCATTATTAGTTGGAACTTCTTTCGCTAAGTCTATGGCAATGGCTCTAGATATTCCAATTATTGAAGTAAACCACATGCAAGCACATATTTTAGCTCATTTTATTAGTAAAGATGGAATTAAAAATCCAACATTTCCTTTCTTATGCTTAACAGTTTCTGGTGGTCATACTCAAATAGTTTTGGTATCTGATTATTTCAAGATGCAGATTTTAGGTCAAACTACGGATGATGCTGCCGGAGAAGCTTTTGATAAAACTGCAAAATTGTTAGGCTTGCCTTATCCAGGTGGTCCATTAATTGATAAATATGCCAAAGAAGGAAATCCGAATGCCTTTCAGTTTACAGAACCTCAAATTCCAGGTTTAGATTTCAGTTTCAGCGGATTGAAAACTCAAATCATGTATTTTATTAAAAACAATATCGCAAAAGATCCAAATTTTATCGAGAAAAACTTGGCAGATATTTGTGCTTCTGTTCAACAGAGAATCATTAGTATTTTGATAAATAAAGTAGAAAAAGCAAGTATACAAACAGGAATCAAGCAAATTGCTATCGCTGGTGGGGTTTCTGCAAATTCAGGTTTAAGGAATGCTTTACTAGAAAAGGAAAAAAATAATGGTTGGGAAGTATTTATTCCACCATTTGAATACTGCACTGATAATGCTGCAATGATAGCAATCTCAGGGTATCATAAATTTTTGAAATCTGATTTTGCCTCTCAAGATTTAACGCCGCTGCCCCGTTATCTTTTTTGAAAAAAGAGATAAAATGCTTTTAAATATAAAAAGGGCCGAAGCCCTTTGCATTTAATTTACCTTACCGCTCACTTTATCTTTTATTTTATTTTCCAATTCTTCTGCCAATTCCGGATTGTCTTTCAACAATTGTTTTACACCATCTCTACCTTGACCTAATTTGGTATCGCCATAACTAAACCAAGACCCAGCTTTTTTAATGATCTCATATTCAACACCAAGATCTACTATTTCACCAGTTTTAGAAATTCCTTCTCCATACATAATATCAAATTCTGCTAATCTAAACGGTGGCGCTACTTTGTTTTTTACAATTTTCACTTTTACTCTATTTCCTGTCACCTCATCTGAATCTTTAATTTGACCAGTTCTTCTGATATCCAAGCGAACTGAGGCATAAAACTTTAGTGCATTTCCTCCAGTTGTAGTTTCAGGATTTCCAAACATTACTCCAATTTTTTCTCTCAATTGATTGATGAAAATACAGCAACATCCTGTTTTACTTATCGTTCCTGTTAGTTTTCTCAGCGCTTGAGACATTAATCTTGCATGCAATCCCATTTTAGAATCACCCATTTCTCCTTCTATCTCACTTTTAGGAACCAAGGCTGCCACCGAGTCTATCACAATAATATCTATAGCTCCACTTCTGATCAAATTATCAGCAATTTCTAAAGCTTGCTCACCATTGTCAGGTTGAGAAATCAAAAGATTTTCTACATCCACTCCTAAATTTCTTGCATAGGCTTTATCAAATGCATGTTCAGCATCAATAAAAGCGGCAATTCCTCCTTTTTTTTGCGATTCCGCAATAGCATGAATGGCTAAAGTTGTTTTTCCAGATGATTCTGGTCCGTATATTTCTATCACTCTTCCTTTTGGTAAACCACCAATTCCTAAAGCTATATCTAAACCCAAAGATCCGGTTTGAATAAACTCCATTGCTTCAATCGGCTGGTCGCCAAGCTTCATGATCGTTCCTTTACCGTAGGATTTTTCTAATTTATCGAGGGTTAATTGTAATGCTTTTAGTTTTTCTGCACTTGCGCTCATGTTCTTTAAGTTTTTGCTAAAATAATAAATTTGTAGGTTTTTTAGCTATTTAGTTGATTTGTTTAGTTGTTTAATAGATATTCTAAATAGCAATTAATTCTTTACTAATTAATTAAATTTAGATTTAATAAGT
>JBBQYA010000052.1:0-20963 GCA_038209155.1 Sphingobacteriales bacterium
AAAGTATCTGGAAATGAAACATTTACATGATTTAACGAATATTCATATAGATCAGATTGCAATTTGCTATCAGAGTTTCCAACCATCATTCCCTCTAATTCTTCTTTTACTTTAGACCTAAATTCTTCTTCTGTAGTAACAGCTGCATCAGGATAAATTTTATCAAAAAATTCTTGATCTAAATCTGCTTCTTCAACTCTATTAATATTTTTAATTGTGAATTGAAATTTTGATTTTAATTCAGCAGCGTATTGTTCATCAATATTTAATAATTTAGCTATTAAGGATGCATTTCCATTAAAAGTGTCAGAAAGATTTATATTCACAACATCATCTTTTTTCAATCCAATTAACGAAGCCTTAATAGTTTCGTTTTCAACTAAATCTGTTCTTAAACTATTAGTATTAGAAACTCCTCCTTCGAAAATAGTTCCATCTGGAGATAATTGTACAAATTCTCCATATAATAAATCATCCTGGTCTGAGATTTCTGGATTTGAGCGCTTTCCATAGCTTTTTCTCAAATTTTTAATTCTATCGTTTAAGGTTTCGTCATCTGCTTCTACTTTATAATAATCAAATGTATTCTTATCAGAGAATTGAATATCGATAGTTGGAGCCAATCCTAATTCATAATTAAATTCAAACTCATCTTCAAAATCCCATTTGAAATTTTCAGTTTCTTCAATTTTTGGTAAGGGTTGACCAAGCAATTGCAAATCTTTTTCTTGAATATAATTAGTTAAAGTTTCTGAAAGTATTTTGTTTATTTCATCAACCAAAATACTTTTTCCGTACAATTTTTTAATGTGAGAAGCTGGAACCATTCCCGGACGAAATCCTGGAATTTTTGCTTTTTTACTTTGCTCACTTATAATTTTCTCTACACTCTTTTTGTAATCAGAAGGATCTAGTTTAATTTTAACGGTAGCGTTCAGTTCGTCTGTGTTTTGCTGAGTTATATTCATGGTTATTTTTATAATGCCTATAAAGTAAAATTCCCCCCATCTTAATTGGGGGGAATGGTTGTGCGGAAGAAGGGACTCGAACCCCCACGCCGTGAAGCGCCAGATCCTAAGTCTGGTGCGGCTACCAATTACGCCACTTCCGCGTACTGATTTTTATTTAGGATTGCAAATATAGTCGAATTTTCATTTTCTATTTGTTTTTTTTGATATTGATTGAATCAATTCTGTAAAATATTGATATGCAGCAATTAACCTGTTTCCATACCAAGAAAAATATTCTCCATTCACCAAAATTATTTCACAATTCGGAAGCTCTTTTTTCAATAATTCAACATGTTTTTGAGAAAATGGATAAGGCTCTGAAGATAGAAGAATCATTTCTGGATTTAAATCAGCTATTTCATCTAAAGTAATTTGAGGATACCGCTCCTTTTTTATGGTGTTTTTAAAACCGGAATCTGAAAGTATAGAATTAATAAATGTGTCTTTTCCAGCAGCCATCCACGGATTTTTCCAAATCAAATAAATTATTTTTTTGTCAAATTTTAATTCAATTTTCTTTTGTTGAAGTAAATTTCTATTTAAATTAATTTGCTCAATAATTTGTTGAGCTTTTTCAGATTCTTGAAAAATAATACCCAATTCAGCAATCATTTTCATAGAATCTTCAAAATCAGAGATTTCTGATACCCACACTGGACAAAATTTCGAAATTTCTGCTATATCAGATAATTCGTTCTCTTCTTTATTTGCAATTATTAAATCTGGTTTAAGAGATTCTATTTGTTTAATATTTGGATTTTTAGTCCCTCCTATTTTACTGATCTTACTAGTCTTATCTTTTGGATGAACACAAAATTTAGTAATCCCGACCAAACGATCTGTCCCAATTAAATCTAAAATAAGCTCCGTTTGGGAAGGAACTAATGAAATAATTCTTTTGGGAGGAAATTCTATCTCTATATTTCGACCAAGAAAATCCGTGAAAGTTTTTTTCATATATTTCATCCAAAAATAAGCTACAAGTTGATCAATAAACAAATACCAATTAGTATAATATTTATATCTGCATTGGTATACCTAAATTATTTTATTGAAAGAAGCAATTTTCTATTATTAATTGTTTGTTTCAGTCTATTATTTTCAATTTATAGTTTTTGGATCATTAAAAATAAAATTGTGGATCTTAAACTATTATTGATTGTAGCTTTTTTATCAAGAGCGATCCTTCTTTTTGCTGTTCCTAATTTAAGCGACGATTATTTTAGATTTATTTGGGATGGAAAATTGATGCTCAATCACGTCAATCCTTTTGAATTTTTACCAATTGATTTAAGCAAAACTGCTTTTTATTTAGAAAATAGAGAATTAATTAAAGGAATGAATTCTCCAGAATATTATTCTATTTATCCACCTGCATTACAAGCTATATTTTATATTTCATCCTTGGTTTCATTCAATTCTTTTTTTGCAAATATTTTTATTTTAAAATTTTTTATTTTTCTATTTGAAATAGGAAATGTTTATTTATTATTTATATTATTAAAGAGATTTACTTTACCGACCAATCGAGTTTTTCTTTATGCATTAAATCCTTTAGTGATTATAGAACTCACAGGAAACATTCATTTTGAAGCAGGAATGATCTTTTTTACTTTATTATGTTTGTCTTTAATGCTTAAATCAAAATTAATCTGGGCAGCAATTTCTTTATCTTTTGCGGTTTTAATTAAATTAATTCCATTATTATTTCTCCCTGCTATTTTTTTTTATTATGGATTTAAAAAAGGATTAATATTCTCAACAATAGTTTTTATTTCAGTTCTACTATTTAGTTTTCCATTTTTTAATTCTATAGAATTAATTCAAAATTTCTTTTCTAGTTTTCAATTATATTTTCAAAAATTTGAGTTCAATGCAGGGATTTATAATGTTTTTAGAAGAATTGGTTTCCACTTTACTGGCTATAATCAAATTGCAATAATTGGAAAAATAACCTCTTTTATTGTTCTCATTTCGATATTATTAATTTCAATTAAAGACAGAAATTTTAAAAACAACTTACCTGAAAAGTTATTTTGGAGTTTATTTATTTACTTATCATTTGCCTCCATTGTACATCCTTGGTATTTGTGTCCATTAGTAGCTTTAGGAGTTTTCACCAGTTATCGCTTTATTTATCTTTGGTCTGGTCTAGCTGCTTTAAGCTATTTTGCTTATTCAAATCCTCTTTTTAAAGAGAATTATTATTTATTAGCTATAGAATATTTTTTAGTTGGACTTTATTTAATCTATGAATTTAATAATAAAAAAGTGAAAAGTGAATTGTTTAAGTCAACTTAAACTATTATTTCTCTTTTTGCGAATACCAATGTTGGATAACTTTTTCAACGGGTTTATTTTGAGGTGTCCAGTCTGTATCTCCTGCTCCACCAACTTGTGAATGGTCATGATACCATTTCCAAAGAAATCCACCAGCCATCCATTTCTGATTCCAAAATGATGCAAATAATGCTTGATAAGCCAAAACTTGAGCAGATGTATTTACTACAATATCTTCTTTATATTCAAGCTCCCAAGATTTCCACGCAGGCTTATTCATGCTTCTGTAACCAAACTCAGTAAAAAGAATTTCCTTTTTATTTAAGTCACTAAAAATATTTAGTCTTTTAATAATAGGTTGCCAAGCTTTATCCAATTCTTTCAAATCAGGATTAATTTTATCTACTAAGGGAAAATATGCACTTATTCCTATGTAGTCTAATTCTTTCCAGAAACTAACTTTTTGATAATCATCCCAATTGGAAGAATAGGTTAATTTACCATCATAAATTTTTCTAATTTCCATTATTAAATTTTTCCAAAATACGGGTCGTTTTGCAACAGCTAATCTTACTTCTGTTCCAATACAAAGCATTTCTACCTTTTCATTTTGAGCAATTCTAGCGTAAGTGAGAATATATTTTCTGTATTCATTTTCCCAAATTATCCAGTTTTCTTCATTTTTGACATCGAAATCTCCAATCCATCCACCCTGATGAATCCAAATTTGCGGTTTTATCATTACTTTAAATCCTGCAATTTTTGCATGTTTTATGGTTTCAGAAACTCCTTCAGAAGTTTCTCCCCACCATTGACTTTTACCATCAAAATAAACTTTAGGTTCATTTGATTTACTAAATGCAAATGGAATAATAGATACCCAATTTGCACCAATGCTTTTTACAGGATTTGTCCAATCAGAATTTATTTTTTGATCTGGGGCAGTAAAATTAATTCCATTTATTTTGAACTGATTTTGCGCAATTACATTAGTATTCAAAATGCAATTAAATACGAAAAAATAAAAAAATAGCTTTTTAAAAATTCCAATAATCATCTCTTTCGACTTTATTTAAAATTAACGATCGACCATCCCACGAATTGTAACTTACAAGATAATTCGGATATTCTTTTGTGAAAACATATTCGTTAACTTTTTCTGAATCTAAGTTTATTTTTACTTTGTAAGTAGTGTAGTTTTGGTTATTAATTATAATACTGTCTGAATTTGAAATTGTAAAATTTGCATCAAAGACAATCAATTTACCGATTTTACTGCTGATTTGAGATTCAAGAACTTTATGTTTAAATTCTTTTACTTCGTTAAATTTTAATGTTCTTAAGGTTAAAAATAATTGGTCTTCTAACCATACATTATCATTTATCGTTTTATTTCCAGATCCTTCACCATCCCAATAAGAATGATAATTAATGGTATAACCCTTTGAGCTTTTTAATATTTCCTTAAAAGTGTTTCCGCACCATTCTTGAGACGAATTGGTAAATTTAAAAACATATTCTGGATTATTCCTGAAAGTAAAATAGCTTGTTAGAAAATGATAAGGATAATTATCAGTTTCTATTCTTGCAATAAAATTAACCTTCATAACATCGAAATTATCCTTCCGACTATAATCATCTGTTTTAGTAAGAAATTCTTTGTTGAAAACCTCAGAAACTGTAACCATTGTATATTCAAAATCTCTTTCTTTCTTATAAATTATTCTTTTGGCTTTGTATTGTGCAACTTCTGCTTTGCCATCATCCCAAAATTTATTTTTTGCCCATTCAGAATTTAATAATGGATTAAGTTGACTAATAGAATCTAACTTATTTTTTTCATTAACTGATTTGCTATTTTTACACCCAGCAAAAATTAAACAAACCAAAATTGTTATTAAAATATTTTTCATTAGTAAATTAAAATATGATTTTTTGTATATCAAAATCGTTATAAATCTAGCATAAGAAACTAATAGTTTAGCATTAATTTTGATAATCAAAAAACGTTTAAAGATTAAAATTGAAAATACAATATAAAGTTAGTTTCAGCATACTCATTTTACTATTTTCTTTAATTTACTTTCCTGCATTCTCTCTCGCGCAAAGTTACAAAAACGGAAATATTAAACAAGGTAATGGAAAAATAACCGGAAAGGTAATAGATTCAAAAACCAACGAGCCAGTGGAATTTGCTACAATATCTATTATAAAGAAGGCAGATTCTAGCATTGTGACAGGTGCACAAACAGATCAAAAAGGAATTTTTATAATAGAATCTATTCCTTTAAATACGTATTTCGTAAAAATTAATTTTTTAGGATATAATTCTTATTCCAGTCTACCTATAGAACTTAATATTCAAAATCCTGAAAAGTTTGTAGGAAATATAAAACTGGAACCATTGACAGAGACATTAAAAGAAGTTTCTGTTACTGGCGAAAAAGGAGTTTTTCAAATGGGAATAGATAAAAAAGTATTTAATGTAGATCAAAACATTGTAAGTGCAGGTGGATCAGCGAGTGATGTTTTACAAAATGTACCTTCACTTTCGGTTGATATTGAAGGGAATGTGAGTTTGAGAGGAAGCGAAAATATTCGAATTTTGATTGACGGAAAACCTTCAGGATTAACTGGAACAAGTAAGGCAGACATTTTGGAACAAATTCCTGCAAGTGCGATTGAGAGTATTGAATTGATTACAAATCCTTCTGCCAAATATGATGCAGATGGAATGGCAGGAATTATTAATATTATATTAAAGAAAAACAAAAGTGGAGGTATTAATGGAAATGCTTCAGTATCTGCGGGAACAAGGAACAAATACAGTGCAGCCACAGGTATTAATTTCAGAAATGATAAACTAAATTTATCGGCTAATTATAATTATAGATACAATGAAAGATTTGGAAAAGGAAAAAGTTTGAGGACTTCATTTCTATTAGATTCTATTAATTATTTAGATCAAAATAGCAATTCAGATAATGCAAATAGCAATCATAGTTTCAAGATAGCTAGTGATTTTTATTTACCAAGAAAAAGCACTATTTCACTTTCAATAGCTCCCTCTTTTAAAGTAAGCGATGCTAGTAGTGTAATTTTATCTGAATTTTTGAATGAAAATAAAGTGATTTCTAGTTCAAGTAATAGATTAAATATAAATGATGAAATTGGAAATAATGTAGATGCATCTATTTCATACAAAAAAATATTCTTAAAACCCAAACAAGAGTTTTCTGCTGATTTCGTATTTTCTAGTGGTTTGGAGGATGAAAACAATAATTATATTAATGATTATATCATTAGCAATTTTATGACAGACGCAAGTGTTAATCAATATGAGAAAATAGTAAATAAGAGTAAAAATAATTTGTTAAGCTTTCAAACAGATTATACTCAAACGATAGGAAAAAAATATTATTTAGAAACTGGATTAAAATCAACGTTAAGAAAAAATGACGAACAAAATAATGCTTTTATTAGAAGTGCAAATCCAACTGAATTAATAGTAGATAATAAATTAACAAATATATTTATTAATACAGAAAACGTATATGCAGCTTATCAAAACTTAGCAGGAACTTTTGGCAAAACAGGTGTTCAGTTAGGTACTAGAATAGAATATACTGATAATAAGTTGGAACAAAAAAGCACACTTGAAACTTTTAGAAAGAAATATTTAAGTTTCTTTCCAAGCCTATTTATTAAACAATCTTTTAATAAAAAGAGTGAATTACAATTAAGTTATTCCAGAAGAATTTCAAGACCTAATTCTAGATATACGAATCCTTTTATTGATTATTCTGACCCATTAAATATTCGTTTTGGAAACCCGAATATTAATCCAGAATTCACAAATGCCTTTGAGATATCTTATCAAACTATCGTTAAAGCAACTTCATTGGTTTCAAGTATTTATTTACGACAAACCAATGATGTAATACAATCTATTCGGCAATTATCGGGAGGTGATACAACTATTTCTACGTTTGCCAATCTTACAAAAAACCAATCTATAGGCGCAGAATTTGTTTCAAAAACCCAAATTAAAGAGTGGTGGAATACCACTACAACAGTAAATTTATATAGTTCACAATTAGATGGAAATATTTCTGGATTAGCCGTAGATAGAAATAATTTTAATTATTCTATTCAATTTATGAGTATAATGAAGCCGGTTAAAGATTTTTCAATACAAGTTTCATCAAATTATCGTTCGGAAAGTATCACTCCACAAAGCAGAATTAGGGCTATATACTCAACAGACATAGGCGTAAAAAAAGATATTTTGAAATCAAAAGGGAGTATATCTCTTAGCGTAAGCGACATTTTCGACACACGTAAATTTGTTTTTATGACAGAAACCCCATCATTTAATCAGAATAATGATCGAAAAAGAGAATCTCAAATCGCAACCATTTCTTTTTCTTATCGATTTGGGAAAATAATAGAAAACTTAAATAATAGGAGAAGAAAAAACTCGGATATGCAGGGAGATCAAAATCAAGATTTTGGAGAATAAACTTTAATGCCCATATTTAATAAAAAAACATTCTGTGAACATCTTTAAAAAAATTTCAATTTTTTTATCAATTCTTATAAGTTCAGTTTTGATATTGGCAGCACTATTACCGAGAACTTACGAAGTAACTAGAAGTATAGAAATTAAAACAAATTCAACAATAGTTTTTAAAAATGTAGCCGATTATTCAATTTACAAAAAATGGAATTGGTTGTCTAAGCAAGATCCGATGGCAGTTATTGAGATTAAAGGTGAATTAAGACAAAAGGGATCTTCTTATTCTTGGGACGGAAGAATAATAGGAATTGGCAGTTTAACATTAGTAAATGTAGAAATAGGAAAAATGGTAGAAAATACTTTGACTTATAAAAAACCATTTGAATCTATTGCAAAAGATTATTGGACTTTTGAGACTACAGATAAAGGAACTAAAGTAAATTGGGTAAATTCAGGTAAACTTCCTTATCCTATGGGTGCATTTATCGTTTTAGGAATAAATAAAAGGCTAAGTCCGCAAATGGATTCTGGCTTGGTAAGTTTAAAAACATTTTCTGAAATGAAAAATCAAAATTAAAATTTAGTTTACTTTCTGGATAAAAGTTAATCTTTTATAATTACCTGTTCCCAAGTAAAAGTATCCCAAATGTCAAACTGGATTTTTTCCGCCAAAATTTTTATTTCAGAAAAAGAAAAGAATTCTTTATTTTTTTCTAAGTCGGCAATTATTTGTTTTAAAAAATCAAAGGAAACTTTTTTGAAACTAGCCATTTCTTCTGGAGTAACGGGGAATCCTTCACAATGCTTTTTAATACCACTAAAAACATAATAAATTCCAGATCGCTTTTCTGGCAAGACCTCATCAACCAATTGAAGATGAACAACATTTAAATTACTTTTTTGGAGAGAGGAAACAGAGACGGGTAGTTGTAAAGGCAATCCCATGCGCGTTAAAAGTTTAAGTTTATTTACATTAAAACAAATGATTTAATGACTTATACTTTTACCGATTAAAAAAGGTTACGTTTAAAAAAATATTTTTTTTAAGTGATAAATTAATTCTCACTCAAGAAAATTTTACGTCCAATATGATCGTAATAATATTGAATTCCACTACTAGATAATAAAATTTTGGCGTTTTTATCTCGTTTCTTTTCAACAGCTATATATTGTCCAAATCTTGAAAAAGAACATTGAGAACAAGGCAAAAATTGCTTTTTAGCTTCAACCAATTGAACTTTTAAGGCATTTGTATCTGTTAAACTGCATCCAGAAACATGGAAATGTTTATCATTAATTGAAATATATACAAAATTATTTTTTATATATTTCTTTTGAGCAAAAGAAAGGGGAGCAACACAAAATAATACTAATGTAAGAACACCGGTGGTAAATTTTTTCATTTTTCTAGGTAAATAGAATTGTAAAAATTAAATAAATAGAAGCTTTGTTACGGAATTGAATTTTTTTTTGTTACATATTTTTAAAGTTTTTTTCTCTTTAGGAAAAGTTGTTTAATAAAATTTTAGCCAGAAAAGCCAATGAAAATTTAATAAAATTCTATTTAATTTATTTTAAATTAAATTAAAAGTTAATTTAAAAATTGATTTAGATAATACACATAATTTTCTTTTACTAATTTTTAATTTAAAAATTCTTTTAATAAATAGTACTGTTTACTATTTATTCTACAAAAAATTTAAATTTGAATAACCAAAAAAAACTTACTATAAAACAAAAAACCGAACCTCTCTAATTTGAAGAAAGATTCGGTTTTTGTACCCAGTGCCGGAGTCGAACCGGCACGTCCTGCGACACAGGTGTTTGAGACCAGCGCGTCTACCAATTCCGCCAACTGGGCATTTTAGATAAGATTATTTCTATTCTTATCGGGTCGCAAACTTATTTAAACTATCCTGAATTCGCAACAGATATTTTTTTTTAAAATACAACTCTCGAATTTTTTCTAATTTATTTTTTATTTCCTTTTGATTTTCTGAGCCAATTAAATCATTATCAATTGTTTCAATATCAACATTCATTAATAAAGAATTTATATTTTTCACTAAATTTAGTTGATTTTCTTTTGAAAAGTTCATTTCTAAACTTTCAATTTCATCATTCATATCCATCATTTCCATCAGAAACTGTTGTGGTAATTGATATTTCTGATCCTCTTCCGACATCTCATTTACTTCTAATAAATGATTCACCCTCGAATTAAAATTGGAGATTATTTTGTAAGCTTTATTATTTAAAACACTTTTTTGCAAAAAATCATTTTGAGAATCATCACTCGAATTTCCATGCAAATCTGGATGAAACTTTTTTGTGTTTTCGTAAAAAATAGCTTTCAATTTAGCATCATCAATTTTTATAGAAGGTTTTATTCCAAAAAATTTAAAATAATCAACCATGAGTTAATTTGAAAACACTTTCCAAAGATCATTACCAAAAGCGAAAACCATTAAAGAAATTAAAATAAAGAAACCAACCATCTGGGCTCGTTCCATAAACTTATCGCTCAAAGGTTTTCCTTTAATCATTTCTACTATAAGAAATACAGTATGACCACCATCTAAAGCAGGAATCGGAAGAATATTCATAAAAGCTAAAACCATAGAAAGTACACCAGTCAAAGTCCAAAAACGAAACCAATCGAAAGTAGAACCATAGATACTAGCAATTCCAATAGGACCTTGCACAGCTTTCCGAGGATCGACTTCACCTTTTACTACTTTTCCTAGGCCTTTTACATTATCTGTAAGAGTAGACCAAGCTTTGTTTGCTCCGATTGGTAAAGCTGCAAAGAAGCTATAATTAGTTTGCTTCAATTTAAAATCTTGACGAGGAAAAAATCCAATTGTACCTTCCTCAGTCACTTTTGCAGTTAGGTTGGTAGTATCTGAATTTCTTATCAATCCTAGTGATATCTCTTTTCCTTTGTTGGCTAACAGGGAAGGTTTTAATTCGTCATAAAATTCTACGTTTTTATCATTGACCATTATTATACGATCATTTTTCATAAGGCCAGCTTTGGCAGCATTACTTCCAACCATTACACTGTCCACCGAGTTTTTAAATCTTGGAAAATTATCAATGTAATTGCTTCTTCCTTTGTCACTTAGCTTTCCAATAAAATCTGACGGAATACGAACGTTAACGGTAGAATCACCTCTTTGTATTGTTAAATCTGTATTTCCTAGAAGTACTTTTGAACTCCATAAATCACTGTACTTTTCAAATGGTTCACCATTGATCAATGTAACTTTATCGCCGGTTTTTAGTCCTACTTCTTGTGCAAGTTCGTAAGCAACTATACCGTTTTCTGCTTCTGCATTTGGCAAATAAGAGTCTCCAAATCGGACTGCTAAACCCCAGAAAATAACAATTCCCAAAATAAGATTTACCGTAACTCCTGCAATCATTACTATCAATCTCTGCCAAGCCGGTTTAGATCTAAATTCCCAAGGCTGAGCAGGAAGCTGCATTTGCTCTTTATCCATACTTTCGTCTATCATTCCAGCAATTTTTACATAACCTCCCAATGGCAACCAGCCAATTCCGTATTCTGTATCTCCGTGTTTGAAACTAAAAAGTTTAAATCCCCAAGCATCAAAAAAGAGATAAAATTTTTCTACTTTAATTCCAAAAGCTCTTGCAGCCAAAAAGTGACCTAACTCATGTAAGACAACCAGTATAGACAATCCAGCGATAAGCTGTGCAGCCATTATTAATCCATTCATTTATTTAATCTTTATTGTTTTATAATTTATTTTTAAGAAAATTGTTTGAGTGCTTCTGAAGCAAGAATTCTAGTTTCTAGGTCAATTTCCAAAAAATCTTTCGAGTTTGGATTTTGAACAAAATTTGTATGATTCATGCAATGTTCAATAACGTCTGTCATCTCCAAAAATCCTGTTTGGTCTTGTAAAAATGCTGCTACAACTATTTCATTAGCAGCATTCAAAACGCAAGGCATACTTCCACCGCGTTCTATAGCTTCATAACAAAGCGCAAGATTACGGAAAGTTTGAACATCCGCTGTATCAAATGTAAGATTTGGATATTTTGTAAAATCTAATCGAGGGGCTTTTGATGATATTCTATGTGGAAAAGCTAGAGCATATTGAATTGGCAATTTCATATCTGGAATTCCCATTTGAGCTTTTACAGAACCATCTATAAATTGCACCATACTATGCACAATAGATTGAGGATGAACGACAACCTCAATGTTTTTAGCCGATATATCAAATAACCATTTTGCTTCTATTACCTCTAAACCTTTGTTCATTAGGGATGCCGAATCGATAGTAATTTTGGCACCCATCACCCAATTTGGATGTTTTAATGCCTCAACTTTGGTTATTTTTGACAATTCATTTCTTGTTTTTCCTCTAAATGGTCCACCTGAGGCAGTCAAAATTATTTTTTCAATAAAGCCTTGCTCCTCTCCTATCAAACATTGGTAAATAGCACTATGTTCTGAATCTACGGGTACTATTTTTACTCCTTTTGCTTTTGCTCTGCAGGTGACCAATTCACCTGCAACTACTAAGGTTTCTTTATTTGCTAATGCTATATCTTTTCCTGCATCTATTGCCGCAAGAGTTGGAATCAATCCAGAAATACCTACCATAGCTGTTAAAACTATATCTGTTTCCGGAAATTGCATTACTTCTGCTAAACAATCGGTTCCAGAAAAAACCTGAATTTCATAATTAGCAAGTTGAGTTTTTACTTTTTGATAATGCTGTTCATTAGTTATTACAACAGCAATCGGCAAAAATTCAATTGCTTGCAAAATCAATAGATCCGCATTATTCTGTGCAGTAAGTACAGTGATTTTGAATTTGTCTGAGTGCTCTCGAACAACTTCTAAAGCTTGAGTTCCAATAGATCCAGTAGATCCGAGAATGGCTATGTTTTTCTTTTTCAATTTATTGTTTTGGAATTATATTGCAATCCAAGGTTTAAGCTCATCCGCTAATTTACGATCATTAGACAATCTTGGAACTTTATTTTGACCACCTAATTTGCCTTGAGAACGCATATAATTAATAAAAGCATTGCTTTTGAGAAAGGTGATTTTAAGTGATTGCAAAATATTTCCTTGAATAAGATCTGCATAATAGACATTTTTTTCTTGCATAAGTTTGTCTAAATAAGTTGCAAAAGGTATTAAATCATTAGGTGGGTTTTCAAATTCTATCAACCATTCATGAAATGGCAATTCTGAATTAGCAGGATTTACCTGCGGGGCAACTGTAAATTCAACAATCTTAATATTAAATTTCGCAGTTGCATTTTTCATTGCAAATTCTACTTCTTCAGCGATTACATGTTCGCCAAATGCCGAAATAAAATGCTTAATTCTACCAGAAACGACAATTCTGTATGGTAGTAAAGAGACAAATTTAACTGTATCTCCGATATTATAAGCCCATAAACCTGCATTAGTTGTTAAAATTATAGCATAGTTTACATTCAATTCTACGTCTATTAATTGAATTCTTTTTGGATCGATTGCATAAAAATCTTCAGCCTTTACGAATTCAAAAAATATTCCATCGTTTAGGTTTAAAAGCAATCCTTGTGAAGGTTGTTTATCTTGATAAGCTATGAATCCTTCAGATGCAGGATACAATTCTAAGGTATCTACTTTTGCACCTATACTTTGTTCTAATTTAGCTCTATATGGTTCAAAATTAACTCCTCCATATACAAAAAGACCTAATTTTGGGAAAATATCTTTTATTTTTTTTCCTGTTTTTGCCGTAAGGCGATCAAAATACATTTGAACCCAAGGTGGAATACCAGAGATCAAAGTCATATTTTTATCAAAGGTTTCTTCCACTATTTGATCTACTTTTTGCTCCCAATCCTCAATACAATTAGTTTCATAGCTTGGCATTTGGTTTCTTCTTAAATAATTTGGAACGTGGTGGTTTACAATGCCTGAAAGCCTACCAGTTGGAATACCAGATTTTGTTTCTAAGGTGGGACTTCCAGAAAGAAAAATTAATTTACCATCTACAAATTTACTATTTCCAGTTTCGTGAATGTATAATAAAAGTGCATTTCTAGCAGCATTTATATGATTGGAAATTGATTCTTTGGAAATTGGAATGTATTTTACCCCAGAAGTAGTTCCCGAAGTTTTGGAAAAATAAAGTGGCTTTCCTGACCACAAAACATCTTCCTCCCCTTTCATCATCAAATGAATGTAGGATGATATTTGTTCATAATCTCTAATAGGTACTTTTTTCTTAAAATCTGAATAGCTTTTAATGGAGTCAAATTGATGATCTCTACCAAATCTGGTTTTCGTACCTATCTGTATTAAATTGGAAAATATTTTTTCTTGTGTAAGATGTGGATTTAAACTCCATTTCGCCGTTTTCTTGGCAATATATTTTGCAATAGGTTTACTCAAAAAAGCTTTTATTCCCATTGTTTATTTATAAAAATTTTTGGTAAAGGCAGAAAATTCTCCTTTTCGGAAAACGACTCTTTTAAAATAAGCTCGAATGAAACCTGATCCATAACCTGTTAATTGTATAATTCCTGCGCTAATTGCCAAGATTCCAATTCTTAAACTGTGATTTTGAAATGCAGCATCTATAGCGATAGCTATAAAATAAAAAACAAATAAAGCTAATAAGCCAAGACCATATTTAGGCAAAACAAAACTTAAAACAATCGCAGAAAAAAGTCCAAAAGTAAACGCTGCTGGAAAAAAGTGAACAAACTGCAAACTAGAAGGATGCCGTTTATATAAATTAATTCTTGCAATTCCTGAGTTAAAAACCTGACGGAAAAAGCGCGTAAAGTTGGTCCTACGCTTATGGTAAACGAAAGCCTCAACAATTAAACCTGTTTTGTATCCTTTATTAATAATTCGAGTACTGAAATCTATATCTTCTCCGAAACGAAGGCTTGAAAAACCATCTAAACTTTCAAATGCAATTCTGGAAATTCCCATGTTGAAACTACGTGGGTGAAAAATTCCTAAATGTTTTTTGTTTCCACGAATACCGCCTGTGGTGAAAATGGAGGTCATGCTATAATTGATCGCTTTTTGCACATCGGTAAAACTTGGATGCGACTTATCTGGGCCGCCAAAAGAGTCTAAATAATTATTTTTTAAGCTCTCGTTTACCAATTCTAAATAGGTGCTTGGAATAATACAATCTGAATCGAAAAAAAGAAAATACTCACCTTTTGCTTGCTCTGCCCCATAATTTCTTGTCAATCCTGGTCCCGAATTTTCTTTTTGAAAATAATCCAAAGCAAAACTATTGCTATATCTATCGACAATTTCTTGTGAAGAAATTAAAGACCCATCCTCCACCACTATAACCTCAAAATTGGTATAGGTTTGTTCAGAAAGACTTTCCAAAAGCTCTTTTATTTCATTTGGCCGGTTGTAAAGAGGAATTATTATAGAGTAGAACATAGTATAATCGGATTTAAAAATACGATTAAATTGTTTTCTCTACCTGATAATCATTTCTCGAAGGCGAGTTTCTTGCAATTAGTTCTGCTAAAAATCCAGTTAGAAACAATTGAAAACCTATGATAATTGCTACTAGAGCAATAAAAAACATAGGTTGGTCGGTTACATTTCTAAATTTTATTCCGATTGATATCTGATAAAGTTTTTGAGCGATTAAACAAATAGCGATGATGGTTCCGGTAAGCAAAGAAAATAAACCCAAGGTGCCGAAAAAGTGCATCGGTTTTTTTTGAAATTTACCAACAAAAAAGATTGAAAGTAAATCTAATAAACCATTGAAAAAACGGCTAATACCAAATTTGGTTGTTCCATATTTTCTGGCTCTGTGAACTACAATTTGCTCAGAAACTTTTGTAAAACCAGCCCATTTTGCAATTACTGGAATGTATCTATGCATCTCACCATAGATTTCTATGTTTTTTATTACCTCTTTTCTATAGGATTTTAGTCCACAATTGAAATCGTGCAAATTGTTTATTCCCGAAACTTTTCTGGTAGTCCAGTTGAATAATTTGGTTGGTATTGTTTTACTTATTGGATCATATCTTTTCTTTTTCCAACCAGAAATAATGTCCAATTTTTCCTCTTTCATTCTATGAAACATAGCGGGCAATTCATCTGGACTATCTTGCAAATCTGCATCCATGGTGAATACAATATCTCCTTTTGCTGCTTCGAAACCTACGTTTAGGCCAGCAGATTTTCCATAATTTCTTCTGAACTTAATGCCATGAATAGCTGGATTTTGAATTTGAAGATTTTCAATTACTTCCCAAGAACCATCATTGCTACCATCATCTACAAAAATAATTTCGTAAGAAAACTGATTGGCTTCCATTACATTTTTGATCCACTCAGCAAGTTCGGGAATTGATTCTGCTTCGTTGTATAATGGGATTACGATAGATATCTGCATGTAGAATTTAAACTAGAACCGATAAAAATAAGATTCTAGGATTGGTAAAAAAATTAACGATTAGGATCAAAAAATGGCTTTTCTTTTCTAACAAAAATGGAAGTTATCAACGAAATAATTAATCCAAAAATGACAAATCCAAAAACTGTAAATAATGCTAGATACATTGGAGTCATGAATTTTTTTACCATATCCATTTGTACATCTATCATTTCTTGAGAAAGATTTTTCTCTACTAATGCTTCTTCTTGGGCATTCAAAATAACATTTACATAAGCTGGATCTATAAATTGATAAAAAATATAGGTGTATGCCGCCATAATAATGGAAGCAAATAATGCGATAAGGACACCCGTTTTCACAGCGGAACCGTAACTCAAAAATCCACCACATTCATTTTCTCGATATTCAATACAACCATAAATAATAAAGCCTCCTATGATTAAATAAGGAAACATATTTACAGCTCCTTTAGGCATATAGTTCAAAACATAAAACAGAACTGTAATTAAAATCAAAGAAACACCGGCCATTAGTCCGTATTTCATGGCAGTATTTACAGCAGATGGGTTTGTGTTTTGAATCTCTTTTAATTCAAATTCATTTTGTTCCATTTTTGAAGAGTTTTTTTAGTAAAGTAAAGGCAAATGACTTATTCCGTTTTGGTAGGCAAGTATAGTAAAAAGTACTGCTCCATCAAACGGTTTATTCTGACTCAATTTAAGATATGAAACTAAGGTTTCTTCTTGCATTTCCATATCCGAAAAGAAAGCCATAATTGGATAGAATAAATCTTTCATTTCTGAATCTGGAGCAATCTTATCTGCAATTTTCGCAAGTTCTCCCATAGATGAATCGATTAAATTTTGATTCGCAATTATATCTTCATAAATATGATATTCATCTTGGAATTCATCCTCCTCTACCAATAAAAATTCTTTCAAATAATCTGATAAATCTGGTGCTATTTGTTCTTCTTTACATTCTTTAATGTATAAAAGCACGTTTAAAACCTCAGTTCCTCGGTCGATGGTTTGATCTTCGATGTCTTCCCATTCTTTGGATTCTAAATAATCTTCTTCCAATTTCAGGGCATCGATAGTGAAAAAATTGATCAGTAATAAATCGAAAAGAAGTTCATTGATTGGCTCTATTTGAGATTTATCATCAATGTATCTATCCAAAGCTTCCACTTTGGTCAAGAAAGGCATATCTAATTTAAAAATTTCCTTCAACTCATTAAACATCTGGGCATGAGCTTTATCCAGAGTGAAATCTGTTTGATAAGCATGTTCAAGGTCTATATATTTTCCGGCTGCAAAACCTGCCAGTGCTGCGTGTAAAGTTTCTTCTATTTGATGATCCATACTATTTTGAGATTAAATTTTAAATGTTTTGAAATTTTTATTGTTGGCTACTGCATAAATTTTCCCCATTAACACTTTTGATAAAAAAGGGTTGTTTTTTGATTTTGAATATGAGTTTTCTGCTTGCAGAATATGTTTTTCGCTAGGATTATAAAGTACAAAATTAGCCATCTCTCCGATTTTTATTTCAGGAATAGCAATTCCTAAGATTTCTCTTGGATGGATTGTTAAAATAGAAATCAACTTTTCTAAAGAAATTTTATCACTTAACGCTTCCATCGTTAAAGAAAAAGAAGTTTCAATATTAGAAATTCCAAAAGAAGCCGTTTCAAACTCCTGCTTCTTATTTTCTATAACTTGAGGAGTATGTTGCGAACAGATTGCATCTATAGTTCCGTCAACAATACCTTCTATCAAAGCAAGCCGATCTGATTCTGAGCGTAAAGGTGGTTTTACTTTATAATTTGTATCAAAATCATGTAAAACATTTTCGTTTACGGCTAGATGAATAGAACTTACATCTGCTGTTATTGACAGATTTTTCTTTTTAGCTTCGCGAATTAAGTCTACGGATCCAGAAGTAGAAATTGTGGAAAAATGAATGGGACAATTGGAATATTCGCAAAGTGCAATATCCCGAGCAATCATCATTTCTTCTGCAATGGCAGGCATTCCTTTCATTCCAAGCAAGGTGCTCATTTCTCCTTCATTTATTTTAGCATTGCCATAAAGGCTTGTATCATCTGCGAAAGCAAGTATTTTTTTATTAAAATTAAAAGCATATTGCATGGCACGAAGCATTAATCCACCATTTTCAATCGATTTGTTTCCATCAGAAAATGCGATAGCGCCATGTTTTGCCATATCATACATTTCTGCCATATCTTTTCCATTTCTTCCAGCACTTACTGTTCCTATCGGAAAAATATCGACTATTTTATCTTTAGATTGATCTTTTATGTAATTAATTTGAGATTTGGAATCTAAAGGAGGATTAGTATTTGGCATCAGTGCAATACCCGTGAAACCACCATGTGCGGCAGCAGCTATTCCGCTTTGCAAGTCTTCGTTCATTTCAAAACCAGGATCACAAAAATTTGCATTTAAGTCAAAGAAGCCAAGGGATAAAAAAAGATTTTCTTCGGAATGAATTTCCATAGAATCCAATTCAGAAATAGGTTGGGATTGGATTAATTTATAGAAACCATTTTCTATTAACACATTCACTTTTTGATTGTGAAATGGAGAACCAGCATTAATTATGGTTACAGACTTGAGCAGAATGGTTTTCTGTTGCGCCATAATTGATTTTTTTTATTTTAAAAATCTAAGAAGTAAAATTTCTATTGCCAAAAATAGTAAAACTAATAGTAATGCCCATTTCCAAAGTGAAAAACCTGCACCATTTGTTTTCATTACATCGTCCAATGGACGTGCTCCCGCTTTTATCACAGAGAAATTTGATGAACTATTCATTGTTTTCAATTCAGTTTCTTGATAAAACTTAAGTTCACTTTCAGCTCTGTTGAAATTAAAGGCAAAGGTATTCAACACTGATTTATCTAATTTCAAATTGTAAAATCCTGCATTTTTGATTTGATCTGCAATATACAAAAAGCTTAAAGCGTCGGTATTTCTGAGTTCAGGCACAAGTTCAAAATTCTCTCCAATAAGCTTAAGATTTTGATTTTTGAATAATGAAATGGGTGCAGTTTCCAAAAGATTGTCTGATCCAATTTTATAAGCTAATGGATATTCTTGAAAACTCAATAAAGCTGCACGGTACATCATCGGAACGAAAACTGAATGAGAAGGCAAATTAGAATTTTCTGCATTCATAGGAACTGCACATAAATATACTTTTCCTTTTTTGTATTGGTATTGATTTAAAAAACTCTCACCAGCTTTCATGCTCAAAATGTTTTCTGCATTTCGATTAGCACTTTTACTAAACAGAAAATGATTTTTAACTTTTGGCAAATCCAAATTCTTTGGAATTTTTTCAAAAACAGATTTAAATAACTGTGATTCCAAATTAATAAAATTTACTTCATTAGGTATCGAATTGATAGAAGTTAAATAATCTGAACCTACATTTGACAATGCAGATTGGTATGAAATTAAATCTGCTTTTTCTGATGGAAAAACGAACAGAGAACCACCCGATGATACAAATTTTTCTAATTCCAATTTCAAGCCAGAAGAAATAGATTGCAAACCGTCTAAAATCACCAAATTGGATTCGCTCAATTTTTTATAATCAATAGTTCCGCTGGTAAAATTAGTAACTTGAAAAAACGGTTCACTTTGATACACAGAATTCAAATATTTATTAGGCTCCGATTCTGATAAAATAGAAATTGATTTCCGATCTTGAGTAGAATAGCTTAAATGATAAGTATCATCAAAAGTAATTGGAAAATCTGTGATGGAAATAGAAACATTCTGAATTCCAGCATTAGAAGTTTGAAAACTTACAGTGTCCAAAGCGAAAGAATTTTCTCCGATTGTAATATTTCCAATAGATTTTTGTTGCCCGTTTAGGATTAATTTTATAGGCAAATTCTGAACTGCTTCTTTTCCATAGTTCCGCACACTTACCACTAATTGTTCTGAAGAATTTTGCTGATGCAATGGAGAAATAAAGTAAGCAGAGTCAATGTTTAAATTACTTGCTTCTTCTTTTTTTGCTATTAAAATCCAATTGGTTTTAATCGATGAATCTAATTTTAAAACAGCAGAATTGAACATGCTTTTCTGAAAATCTGAAATAATAAAGCTAGATTTTGCTACTGATTTATCTTTTCCAAAAACTGCAAATTGCCGGTCGGAGATTTCTTGGATTTTACGACTAGCCGGCGAAACTTTCACTTCATCTATCAAATTTAAATACTCATCTCTGGAAACTAAACGCTGAGATTTTCCGTCAAAATCATTTGTAATTAATTGGAAACGATCATTTGCACTGAAAGCGTTGGCGATTTCTCGAGCTTTCTTTTTTGCATCTTCCAATAAATTTCCTTCGGTAGTTTGAGTTTCCATGCTGAAAGAATTATCCAAATACACCGAAATTTCGTTTGCACTCGCAGGATCTATATTGGGTGATAAGGGAATAAAAGGACCAGCAAAAGCGAGAACTAAAAACAAGACAGCTAATAATCTACTCGCCAAAATCAGCAATTTTTTCAATCTCGACTGACCAGAAGATTCCTCCTTCAATTCTCGCAGAAAACGGACATTGGTAAAGGGAATTTTTTTATATCTCCTAAAATTAAATAAGTGAATGATAATAGGAATAGCCAGAAAAATTAAGGCCAATAAAAACTCGGGATACAAAAATCTCATGAAC
>JBBQYA010000053.1:0-20864 GCA_038209155.1 Sphingobacteriales bacterium
GTTTCAAAATGTGATTTTACTTTTTCGTCATAAGAAATTGCTTTTTCTCTACCATCTTCCAATACATTTGCGATTTTTCTGGCTTGTACCATTTCATCACTTTCTTTCTGAATGGTATTCATGTGTTCAGAAATTTTGCGAATTCTATCAACTTGTCCCACAGAAATAGCGGATTCCAATCCAATATCTTTTAAACCCTTCACATTTTCAATCAAAAGATTTTGATACTTAATTGCTGTTGGTATAATTACATTTCCAACTAAATCTTCCATTACCCTTGATTCTATCTGAAGTTTTTTAGTGTACATCTCCAATCTTATTTCATGTCGAGCATGGATTTCTCTTTCATTGAAAATATTTAATTTGGTAAATAATTCAACTGTTTGTTTAGAAATATCTGCATCTAACGCTTTAGGAGTAGTTTTTATATTAGACAATCTTCGCTTTTCTGCTTCTAATTCCCATTCATTACTATACCCATTACCTTCAAAACGGATATCTTTAGATTCAGCAATATATTTCTTTATAACTTTTAATATTGCCACATCTTTTTTATCGCCTTGATTTATTAATTCATCCACATCTAGTTTAAATTGTTGTAATTGCTCAGCAACTATTGCATTTAAAACAGTCATAGGTGCAGCAGAATTTGCCGAAGAACCAACTGCTCTAAATTCAAATTTATTACCTGTGAACGCGAATGGAGATGTTCTATTTCTATCTGTATTATCTAATAATATTTGCGGAATTTTAGGAATACCTAAACCCAAAGCATTACTAATTTCATTTTTCTCTATTTCAGATATTTTAGAATGTTCTATCTCGTTTAAAACTTCATCTAATTGCGAACCAAGAAATACAGAAATAATTGCTGGAGGTGCTTCATTTGCACCTAATCTATGATCATTATTAACTGAAGCTATACTTGAACGCAAGAGATTTGCATGTTTATGTACTGCTTTTAAAGTATTTACAAAAAAGGTAAGAAACTGTAAATTATTTTTAGGAGTCTTGCCCGGAGATAAAAGATTTTTACCCGTGTTCGTTATTAAAGACCAATTGTTATGTTTCCCAGATCCATTAATTCCAGCAAACGGTTTTTCGTGTAGCAAAACTCTGAAATTATGACGTTTTGCTACTTTCTCCATCACATCCATTAATAGTTGATTATGATCAATTGCTAAATTTATTTCCTCATAAATTGGAGCACATTCAAATTGATTTGGTGCAACTTCATTATGTCTGGTTTTTAAAGGAATTCCAAGCTTTATGCATTCAGTTTCAAAGTCTAGCATGTAGGCATAAACCCGATCTGGAATCGAACCAAAATAGTGATCCTCTAATTGTTGACCTTTTGCCGACTCGTGGCCAAACAATGCTCTACCTGTTAAAACTAAATCTGGTCGTGCATTAAATAAGGCTGCATCTACCAAAAAATACTCTTGCTCGATTCCTAAACTTGCATTTACTTTAGTAATACTCTTATCAAAATATTGGCAAACATCGACCGCAGCTTTATCCAAAGAATGTAGTGCTTTTAATAAAGGAGCTTTATAATCAAGCGCTTCTCCTGTGTAAGAAACGAAAACAGTAGGTATGCAAAGCGTATTTCCATTGCCACTTTCCATAATAAAAGCTGGAGAAGATGGATCCCATGCAGTGTAGCCACGAGCTTCAAAAGTGTTTCGTATTCCTCCACTTGGGAAACTTGAAGCATCTGGTTCTTGCTGAACTAATGCATCTCCACTGAATTTTTCTATTGCTCTTCCATCATTTGTTGGTTCAAAGAAAGAATCGTGCTTTTCGGCTGTTGCACCCGTCAATGGTTGAAACCAATGTGTATAATGCGTAGCACCTTTACTCATAGCCCACGATTTCATTGCTACTGCAACATGCTCAGCCACAATACGATCTATCGGAGTTCCTGTTTCTATTGCTTCTTGCAACCTATTAAATGATTCTTTAGAAAGGTAATCTTGCATGACCAATTTTCCGAAAACATTAATCCCGAAATAATCAGAAAGTTTTTGCGATGGAGTAATTACTTTAACTGGAACACGGTTAAGAACACTTTCTAACGCTTTGAATCGAATAATGGCCATAATTTATTTTTTAATGCATCGCAAAGTTAAAGGAATATTTTTTTTTAACTAATTTTTAAATATTTATTTTTGAGTTTTTCAAGAAAGTATACTAAAATTCATGGATTTCATTCAAATATTTAATAAGATTTAAGCTTTTTATCTTCTTTTTAAGTAGAAATGAAGAAATATTCTATGTTTTTTTATAAAAACTTGAAAGATGTAAATTTTACCATTTCTATTTTATTTTAATATTTAATAAGCTAATGAGTAAAATTTATCATTTTTGAAATGGAAGAAAATTCTATTCATTCTACACTTGAAGATCCTATACATACATCAATATTTTAGAACTCCACTCCAATCAGGTGGAACGCGCTCTTACGAGTTCGCAAAAGTGATGATAGCACGTGGGCATGAGGTACACATGATCACTTCCTATAATGGTGATGAACTTAAACTAGAAAATATTGAAGGCATTAATATTTATTGGCTTCCAGTTGCATACAATAATCAGTTTGGTGCCATAAGAAGAGCTTTTTCTTTCATAAGATTTATGTTTTTGGCTTATAAAACTTCTTCTTCTATTAAAGATATTACTATTTGTTATGCAAGTTCTACTCCTTTAACGGTTGGAATTATTGCAATGATTTTGAAAAAATACAAAAAAATCCCTTTTGTTTTTGAGGTCAGGGATCTCTGGCCAGAAGTATTAATACAAATGAAATTTATTCAGAATAATTTCTTAAAAAGATTAGCCTACTTTTTAGAAAAATCAGTTTATCAATCAGCGAATTCTATCGTAGTTTTATCTCCAGGCATGGCTTTAGGTGTTCAGAAATATGAATTAAGCAAACCAATACATTTACTGCCTAATTCAGCAGATCTCGAGCTTTTCAAACCTCAGGATAAGCCTGAACATTTAATAGATACCTTAGATTTAACCAATAAAAAAGGTATTATTTACTTTGGAACAATTAATAAAACTAATCATTTAGAGTATTTTATTCATCTAGCAAAGATTGCACAGGATAAAGAATATTTGCAATTTAAATTTTTTTTAGTTGGAGAAGGAAGTGAGGTAAGAATAATCCTTGATCAGGTAAAAAAATTAAAATTAACTAATTTTGTATTTCTGGAATCGCTACCAAAAATATTACTTAACGAGGTAGTTAATATTATGGATTTCAGCTATATATCTTTTCTTAAATTACCTGTTTTAGAAACCAATTCACCCAATAAATTTTTTGATTCGCTCTCAGCTGGAAAAGTATGCTTAGTAAATACCAAAGGATGGTTGAAAGATTTAGTTGAAATTAACGAATGTGGATTTTATGCAGATCCTGAAAACCCTGAAACGGTTATTAATAAACTGAACGATTTAATTTTGGACAAATTTGAAATGAATCGATTATCTAAAAATGCAAGAAAATTGGCTGAAAAAGAATTTGATCGATCCATGCTTGCAAATAAATTAGTAGATATATTGGAGGATGAAATGAAATGAATCTATTTAGCGTTGGAATTCCAGCTAGAAACGAAGCAGAAAATATTTTTAGTTTAGTAAATACATTATTATCATTTGAAAATTTACATCACATATTAATTTGTATAAATGGTAGTGTAGATAAAACAGAAGAAATTGTACAGAATATAAAGAATGAAAAAATAAAAATTTTAACTTCTAATCCAGGAAAAGGAAACGCACTTTTCTCGATAATTAATCAATGTGAAACAAATTTGTTAATTATGATGGATGCAGATTGTCAAATTACACAAAAATCTTATCAGCAAATATGCGATGATCTGAAAACAAATCAACTAGTGGCAGGAAATGTTAGTTTTGGTATTAATAATTTAGGATTTTTCAGCAGAACTTTTCTTTATGGAATTCCAGATTTTAGATCGTTTAAATTAGAAACAGGTTTGGGTAATCCAAATTATATTATTGGATGTTTGTATGCATTCCACACCACGGAATTTAAAAATATATTAAAAAAGAATGAATTGGAAAATGCTTTAAAAAGCATAATTAATGAAGATTTATTAATTTCTATTTTATATCATAACGAAAATATCCCGATCTATTTATCACCATCTATTGTGGCACAAAAAGGGACAGCTGCAAATAGAATTTATGAAAAAATCAAACGTATTTCTGCAGGTAATCGACAGGTAAAAAAATTGGGATTGTCTACTTATTATAATCCTATAAATTTTAAGCTTTTGAATAAATATATTTCGACGGAGTTTTCTTTTTTAAAATTGCATCATCTTTTTATTTATTTAGTTCGAGCATTGTTTTTAGCATCTTTATATAAAATAGCTAGTATCGATTTATGGTTTAATAAAGATCAATATTCCACAGGGTGGAAAAAAATTAATTAGAAAATTGTGAAGACATTTATACTTTCTAAACTCGAAAAAAATAGAGAATCAATATTTCTTTTAATTGGTAATGCAGTCATTACGATTTTTAATTTTATTTTAATTTCTTTCTTTTCTCATTATTTATCTGTTCAAAATAATGCAACCTATCGACAACTTTTTTTATTCATTGCTTTAGGGTCAGCGCTTGGTAATTTGGGTTTTTCCCAATCTATTTATTACCAATTAAATAGATTAAATAAACAATATTCTGATCAAAATACTATTTCTTGTGGTCGTTTTTTATTGGTTATATCTTCAATTATAACAGTTTTAATTGGCTATTTTTCTTTACCATTATTTTCAAAAAATTTCTCTAATAGCGAATTTGATACAATTGCAATCGCTGGACTTGGATTGTTATTTTTTACCATTATTCAATCAGCTGATTTTTCACTTTATTTACACCAAAAAAAGACAAAAAGATATTTTTTAATAGCGATTAGTTCTGTTATTTTAAAATTTGCAATAGCTTGTTATTTATACCTTTCTGGTTTTAATATGAAATGGTTTGTGTATTCTCTTTTACTCATTTCAATTGTTAGTTATTCATATAATTTATTCTATTTAAGAGGGAATGAAAATTTATTTTCATTTTCAATTAAAAGGAAACAAGCTCTCGAACAATTTAAATATGCACTCCCAATTGGATTAGCTATTGTGGCAGGAATATGGATGATTCAAATAGATAAATTAGTTTTAAATTATTATTTAAATGATTTGCGATCTTTTGTTGTTTTATCCAACGGAAGTATTGAATTGCCTTTTTTAAGTACTCTTTATGTTTCTTTCAGTATGATTGCAATGCCCTCAATGGTTCAAGCCTATGATAATGGAAATATTGGTTTAGTGCTATCGGAAAGAAATGCCTACATAAAAATAATAGCCAGTGTGATTATTCCAGTCACCATCGCATTGATTTTTTGGTCAGATAAAATAATTGTCCTAATCTTTGGAGCTCAATATTTGGAAAGTGCTCCAATTTTCGCCTTATTTTCAACTATCTTATTTAGTCGGATTTGTAGCTATCAAGACATTATTTTATTGACAGGAAAAACGAAATATTTAAGTTACATACAAGGGTTAGAATTAATTTTTCATTTCCTAATTACTGTATTTTTTATTTCAAATTTTGGACTAATGGGAGCTCCAATAGCCTCAGTTATCACCCATTATTTATATGTAATTATTATAAGTGTGATTAGCGCAAAAATTATTAAAATTAATGCCCTTCAATTAATTCCTATAAACTTTATTATTAGAATTTTTTCTGTTGGTTTGATTTGTATTCTTCCATTTTTCTTTTTCCATCGTTTTTTCGATGTTTCTGCTAATTCATTTTCATGGATTATTGAATTAATATTATTTTTAGTTTTTAATTATATGGTATTGCTTTTTGTTCAAAATAAATTAATTAAATAAAAATGTTAAAAAGGGTAGATGCAGAAGAATGGGTAAAATTTCTTGATATAGTATCAGAGTATTCAATTTTTGATTCTATAGAATGGATAGAAAACGTTGAAAATACTTTTCAATTACAATCAATATTTTACATATTTTATCAGGATAATAAACCAATTTTAGGATTTATCTGCTACGTTTCTGGTGATTGGATTAAACTTCCCAATCATGTTTTTTTCTCTTCTTTGGTTTTTAATAAAAAGCATAGCGAAAATGTAATTTCCGATAATTTAACTGCTTCTATTAAAGAATTGTCAAGTAAATATAAAGTCATCAATTTCAAATTGAATCCAGAAATTACGGATATAAGGTCTTTTACTTGGAATCAGTTTAATGTAATTCCTCGCTATACTTATTGGGTAGATTTGTTAAATACAAAGTATCACGAACGAGTTTATCGGGTTCTTAAAAAAGAACACATGAGAAATTATACTTATTATGAGAATAAGGATAACGAACTAAATCTTGATAGGCAATTTGATTTCGTACCTAAAAGTGAGAAAAGTATGAATCACTTTTACACTCGAAAGTTTATTGAAAAAATGATTGTGTTGAAAAAAATCATTGTTTTTTCTGCTTATGAAAATGAAACACTGAATGCATCATATGTGGTTATTAAAGATGATTTATCAAAAATTGCTTATGGAATAATGCTTTATACGGTTCCTGAATTTGCTAAAACAGGGGTTACATCAGGTCTGCATGATTTTGTTTTCAACTATATGAGAGATAAAGGAATTCAAAATTTTGATTTATGTGGTGGTAATTTTCAACAAATTTCTGCATTCAAAAGAGGATTTAATCCTGTGTTGAAATTATACTTTGAAACTACAAAGGATAACAGATTTGGTAATGGAAAAATAGGTGAATTATTGGTTAACACAAGAAATTCAATTAAGAAATTCACAAAGTAAATGGCATGTGCATATATTTTCGCATGGCATTTTTTGCCTTTAAATACAACCTCAACTATTAGGATTGATGCTTTCGCAAATGCACTATCGGCTGATTTTGACGGAGTTTTTGTCATCACTAGGCATTGGAACTCAAATGATAATTATTTAAATGAGTATTATTCGGACACAGAAAATTCTGAAATTAAAATTATTCAAACAGAAAATTATCAAATAATTCAACTCCCGGATCAAGGCAGAATAAGTTTAAAAATTGCCAGATTTTTAAGGAAAATTAAGATATTTCAAAAATTATATTTTTATATCTTTTTCATTATTACCAAGAAAGATGTGGCGAATAATTTTTTTCAAGTTTTTAAAAAAAGTGAATCTAAATTTATTATTAATTTAAAAAAAGAAGATTTTGTCATTTGTACAGGACCACCTTTTACAACTTTATTTATTGGAGAATATCTAAAGAAAAAATATGGAATTAAATGGGCGGCAGATTTCAGAGATCCTTGGAATTTCGGAGAAAACAATCTTTATAATAATTCATTTTCAGAGAGGTTTAGAAAATTTTATTTAAAAAGTAGTGAATCTAAACTATTAGAATCAAGTGATTTAACTATTTCGGTTTCTACGGAAATTGAAAATAGTTTTCCTGAACGTTTTAAAGGAAAAATAAACCTTATCTATAATGGATTTGATGCTGAAATAAAAAGCGAATTAATCAATGAATTTCCGGACAAGTTTAGGATTGTTTATGCAGGAAAAATATATGAATCTCAATTAGATAATGATTTATTTTTTGTTGCTTTAAATAACTTTATTATACAAAACATAATCAAGAAGAGTCAATTTGAATTAGTGTTTATTGGCTTAGAAAATAATTTTCAACTAATTGAAATGTTGAAGAAACATAATTTATTTAATTTTTCAATTTTAACTCCGTGGTTAAATAAATTGGATACTTATTCAATAATGTATGAAGCTTCTTGTTTCCTTTTTTTACCTTTTACATCTCAATCAGAGCTAATAAGTTCCAAACAATATACCTATTTGGCAATGAGAAAACCAATTCTAGTACCAATAGAAGAAGCCGTGAAGCCAGAAATTAACAGCAGAAACTTTGAAGCATGGAAATTATTAAATAGCGAAAATAAAATTAGTATAGAATTAAATAAATTGTATTTTAATTATTTGAATAAAAAATCTGCTCAACTTATAAATGTTGATTTGGATTCGATTTCTATGAAATATAGCGCTGAGGAATTACGAAAAATAATAAGCGAGATTAGGAATGGAAAATAAGAAAGTGTTAATTTTTTCACATGAATTTTATCCAAAAATTGGTGGAATTAGCTCTTATCTTGAAGAGCTTTTAAAAGGGCTTTCTAAGCAAAAAGCTCAAATAACATTATTAACTTGGGCTTATCGAACAAGGTTTATTCGATTTGATTTCGATCAAAAATTAAGTGTAGATGATGTAATAAAAATTAAAAGAATTTTTAATGTCTTTCATTACTATCTAGCATATTTCCAATATTTTCTCTTCAATAAAAACAAATTAGAAAAGTATGATGCTATTTTGTTGGCAGATACAACTTCTGTAAAATTCGCAATGTATTTTTTTTCAGAAAGTTTAAGAAAAAAGACAACTATCGTATTTCATGGTGGAGAATTGAAAAATTTTTATCATAATGTAAAAGGAGTAAAACGCAAATTTTCATTTAGATCCAAATTCGTTGAGTTATTAAATGAAATAAAATTGATCGTAACTGTAAGTGAATTCCACAGAAATGAATTTATTAAGGAATTTCCTGAGCTAAATAATAAAATTATAAAAATATACCATGGAATAAATCAATCAGAATTCAAGCCTATTACTTTGGATCGGAAGCTAGTTTTAAGAAAACATTTACATTTAGATCCGCAAAATTTGGTTATGATTTCAGCATCCAGACTGGTTAAAAATAAAGGTCAAATCGAGTTGATAAATTTTTTCGCTAGATTAATTAAATTAAAACCTGATTGTACATTAATTATTGCTGGCGATGGTCCTGAGAAAATTCAATTAGTTAAGCTGGCAAATAACTTAGGTATTTCAAATAAAATTAAATTTACTGATGGTTTATCTAGATTGGATTTAATAAAATATTTAAACGCCTCAGATGTATTTGTTCAATTATCTACTTTGCCAGAAACTTTTGGAATGGTATACATAGAAGCTGCATTATTACAATTACCTGCAATAGGAATCAGCGTTGGAGGTGTATCTGAGGCTATTGAGGATGGTAAATCGGGATATTTAATTCAAGAAAATGATTATGATTCTTTTAGAAATTGTTTGTTTAAAGTCTTACAAGACAAAGAAAACGAAATGGGGAAATATGCAAGAGAACGAGCAGAATTAATTTTTAATAATGAAAGAATGGCAAATGAAACACTCAATTATCTCATTAAATAAATTTTTCCGATATCCTTTTTGAAGAATTTATCACCTGCTGTTTTCCTTTCTTTTATCGAGTTAAAATTGATCCTAGAACTTACATTGTAAAAATATACTCCATTTGCTAGTTTATCACCAAACTGATCTGTTCCATCCCAAGTAAAATCTGAAATATTATTTCCTATTCTTAAAATTCCCAATTCTGCTTTGTTTATTTCTCTAACAATTTTTCCAGTAACAGTCATAATCTGAATTTTCAAATCATCTGGAATTTCGCTTCCTGTGATAGTAAATACAAATTTCATTTTAGTACTGAACGGATTTGGATAGGGGTAAAAATTACTAATGCTGGATTCATTTATTATTTCGAAATTCACTTCATAATCTTTACTCGATATTTGATTTCCACTTACATCTCTGTTTTTTACTTTCAATGTATAAATACCATCTACAGAAAATGTAGGTCTAAATTCTACATTTGCTTCATTCTTTTTGCTTGAGGTACTTGCTGGAATAAAATTAATTGTTGGGTTGTTTTTATAATTTATTTTAGTAAAATCTGCAGCATTAGGTTCTTTTATAAACATTTCGATACTACTCGTATCGTTCATTTTTAAAAAATTATTTTCATCAAGAGATGAAATACTAATAAATGGATTTGGTGAAACGATCTCATTGTTTAATAACTTTTTACCATCGAAAAATACGTTTAATAAAGGTGTAATTTGATCAATTCCTACTTGAGTTGTTTTTTGTATAAAATTATTATATCCCGCAAAATCCTTTTTATTAATCGGGACCGCAGAAATATTTATTTTGTTATTTCCAGGATAATTTTCACTCGGTATCTTCTGTTCGTAAAAATACTTTTCATTGATACCTATTGATCCTATTTTTTTATTGTCAATAGCATAAACTTGATTGCTTTCGTCAGTAAGGTTTAATTGAATTAAAACACTATCGGTCGGTGTATTTCCAAGATTTTGATAGGCAACTTTAACTTTAATGGTGTCTCCCTGACTTATGTTTTCATTATAAAACACAAAATCTTGATCTGGATTAAATGAGCCTTCAGGATAACCTGTAAATTCAAATTTTGTCGAATTAATTATAGGCATTGATCTCAGTTCAATATCTCTACAATAGATCCATAATTTTAAATATGGATAAATATTCGCATCTATATTGGCTAATGATTTCTGCAAATTTTGTGTCGTATCTATTAATTTCACCTCCACTCCATCATCTCGAATCCCAATTACACCCATCCAGACAGAATCTTTCCCACTTTTGGTAACTGTTAATTGTGCATTCTGCCAAGATATGGCAGGCCCAATTCTTTCTGAATAAATACTACCTCTATCTGTCACTGATTTTTGTTTTACTTCTACATCAATTTCAGTAACTGTATCAGTAAGATATTCTATTGCAGAACCAATACTTGAACCCTTTTTACCAAATAATGCATAGCCACTTTGTTTTGCTAAAGTACGTATACTACCACTTCCAACAGATTCAAATGCTTGATATACAGACTCTGGGAAGGAAGGTGCATCCAAATTGGTTCCATTAAAAGCATAAACATAATACCCATTAGGAATAGAGTTAACATAAAACAACATTGAATCTCTAATAATAGGATCTCTCAAATCAAAGTAAAAACATCCACTAAATTTATTATTTGTGGTTGTATTATTTGATAATGGACTATACTGACTAGGATAAGTAAACCGTTTAAATGAAACTGGATCTAGTGCTAAAAGGAAAATTCCATTCCAAGTAGCGTTGTTTATAAATACTGGTCTCGATCCATTTATTCTTAAGCCTTTAATATTTAATGTGTTTGCAGAACCAAAATCTCCAGTTGTAAGAACACTTATATCTTCAAAATTATCAACAAATTTAAATTCGTTTTTGCTTGAATCAATTTCAATGTTTAAAAAATTTGCATTAGATAATTGCTCAAATCTTGATTGAGACCAACCATTTGCGTTTTTGTTTTTATAAGTAAATTGGCTTCGTTCCCAGTTTCCACCTTCATTGATAGGAACATCAATTTTAGCTCTCCAGAAATAAACTTGATTCTCAACGGGTTTAAAACCAGGATAATAGATTACAGTGCTTTTGGAACTAATAGGTCCAAATCTTTTAATTCCAGCACTGTTAAACGTATTGGCAGTATCTATTTCTATTAAATAATTGGTTTGTCCAATGAATAAATTATTTGATTGAACAATCAATTTTAATGTATCCTCAAATGCGATTGCGTTTTTTCTTGGGTACAATAAATTAATACCGTTAGCAGGTACAATTACAGTTTTAGATATTTTATTATTTAATTCATTGGACTCAGAAAATTTATTCTCTGCATCTACAAAAATTTCAAAAGTATTTGATCCTTTTGTTTTTAAATCATTAGATTTAATTACATAATAAATTGTGTCTTTAAAATATACTGGAGCATATTTCCTGATTCCTAAATCTATTGGAGTTGTGCTTCCTTCCAAAGTTCTTTTGATTCCTATAGAGATAGAATCTGGGCCTGCTTTTCCTAAATTCTGAACTGCTATGGCTAAATAAAAAGAATCACTTGTGGCAGAGAAATTTTCCGGAGTTATAAAAACCTGTGATGCACTTACTGAATAATCTGGTAAAGCCGGACTGTAGAATTTCAGAGCAGGATCACCTTGAAAAAAATACTGGCGTGCATGTATAGAAACAGATTTATTTGTTTCTTGACCTACTGCAAAATCTTTTAAATTTTGTTTAATAATTTTACCAATAGGTTCTCCATACATGTTTTTGAAGCTATTTTTATAAAATTTATCTGCTAAATTATTTAGATAATTTGAATAGCCTAAATCAGAAGAGCCCAACCAAGCAATAGCTCCTTTAGAGGGTGTTAATAAATAATCTTCGCCAAGAGATCTAACAATCGTATTTGGATTTCCTACTGAACAACCATTCATTAAATAAACTCCGTATTTACCTGTATTGTTTAATTCAGATGGTTTTCCAAAATCTACTGCAACTCCTGATCCTGATCCATGTCCGAAATAACTAAATAAAGAAATTCCTTCATTTGCTTTGTTTATTAAAGCCTGTTTTAAATCTATCGTTACAGGTTCATTTACTTTCTTATCAAAATCTCCCACTTTACCACCAAAAAAATCTTTCTCTACTATTTTTTCATAATTAGCATTAAAATTCCGGAAAGTTTGATACTCACTTTCTGTAGCCCCACCTGTCAAATGGATTAATCTTTTTCTCCATTCTTCGTCTCCAAGACTTTCATACGTTTTTAATTTATCTAAATACGTAATTACATCTGCATTATCTTTCGCAGCAATTCTTCCTGTCGCTAGAGCTGGTTCTAGAGAAATTGTTCCTATTCCAGTTGTATATAGATTATCAGATGGAGGAATTCCTAACGATGGAACTAAATCTAAATCGAAGTCAATAGCTGCTCGATTAAGACCAGTCCTGTGTTGTTCTCCTTTACCCAAAAGCAACAGAAATTCTGGCTTTACAGGGGCATTAGCTATCATATCGGAAACAAATCGTCGAATTGCCATCGGATGATGTTTACCGGCTGTGTAAATAGTATACAAATCTTCTGAATAAACCAAAAGTGTATTTAAACCTTGTAATTCTCGATAGCTTTCATATTGTTCTGCACCTGATTTTAATTTTTTAGAAGAAACAATTAAAAATGTATTATCCGAATTTGCAACATCAATTAATGGAATATTTACTAAGGATATAGAAGGATTGTTAAAAAAAGAACTATCTACAATTAATAATTCTCTATTAATTCCAATACCTGGTAAATTTACGTCCAGAGTAGTACCATTTTGAGTAGCTGGAATTCTATAATTCTTGCTTAAATCATAAAGAAACGAATTGTTTCCAGTAAAATCTGTAAACTGAAAATGGCTAAATCCAGAAATAGGATTTGTAGAAAATTTAAATAAAAAGGAATTTGAATTAATAGAAAAACCTCTAGTGTAGGTAATTTTTGCTACAGCCAGAGAATTTTTATCTGTTGGAACATTTAAATCATTGACAACAGAAATATTGAAATCAGTAAAATTATTTCCAATTTCTGATGGAGTTAAATTAAACTTAGTTCTTATTGTTTTATATCCATAATAAGAATAATCTGCTTTTGGAACAAAATTTAAACCGTCAGCGCTGACGTCTATTTTTAAATGGTGATTTTTGTTGCCGCCTGAGGGTAATGCAGCATTACTTCTGCTTAATGTTATAAATTCCATAAATGGAATAATTCCGGTGTTCACAAAATTTCTACTAATAACTCTACTTCTTATGGATGAAATATCTGTATTATTAGTTTTCCCAAAAATTGTACTTACAAATCCTTCTCCATCGGTGTATTCAGACAAGGTCGAATTTACATTATCTATACTTTCACCCTGAAAATAATCATCTGTGAAAAAAGAAACTTCTTCATGCGGAAAATTTATTTCTGGTGGAGTTGAAAAGTCTGTATTTAAGTATGATTGAAATCTTTTTCCATTAATACCTGAATTAGATATGGTTAAATAGTAATAAGATGTATCGTTATACAAACTATAATAAGGATTCACTTGGAATGAAGTGTCTTTTGCACCAAATGCAAGTTCTGTATAAAGTGATTGATCTAATTTAGCATCGTTTTTTCTACCATAAAATTCTAAATAATTAAAGATATTTCCATTGAGCCCAACTAAATGTATAGCCTGTTCTTTACCATTCAAAAATAATTGAATATTGGAAGGATTTATGGTTGAAAGTGGAACCCCAGCATTAACTAAAGTAGAAAAAGGCAAATGATTGATTCCATTTCTATTTACTTTAATAACGAAGTATTGTTGGCCGGCTACAATCCATTCTTTGCCGAAAGGCTGAGAAAAACTACTAAAGAAAAATAAAATGAAGGCAAGTAGAAGTAAAATTTTACGCATTTAGGAATAAAGAAAATCAAAAATAGGATAATCTACGAACCTTTTACCTAAATTAAAGTGATATGGTTGCGTAATTAATTAAACATACTAACACTTCGTTTTATTATGAGCCAAACCTTTCTACTTTTGTCTAAATTTTAAATAAAATGGCAGATCAGGAAAAGGTAAATGTTGAAACCGCAAAACAATTGGGTTTATTGGAAACTGAATTCGTCCAGATCATAGAAATTCTTGGTCGAATACCCAATTTTACAGAACTCAGTATTTTCTCTGTAATGTGGTCTGAGCATTGTTCGTATAAAAATTCCATCACTTGGCTCAAAACTTTACCCAAAGATTCTAAGCGAATGTTGGCAAAAGCTGGTGAAGAAAACGCAGGAATGGTTGATATTGGAGATAATTTAGCCTGTGTTTTCAAAATAGAATCTCATAACCATCCATCAGCTTTAGAACCCTATCAAGGAGCAGCAACAGGTGTTGGAGGTATCAATCGAGATATTTTCACGATGGGAGCAAGGCCAATTGCTCAATTAAATTCTTTACGATTTGGAAATCCTTCTAATCCTAAAACACAATGGCTGGTGAAAGGTGTGGTAAAAGGAATTGGAGATTATGGAAATGCTTTTGGTATTCCAACAGTGGGAGGAGAAGTGTTTTTTGATGAATGTTATACTGTAAATCCTTTGGTAAATGCCATGTCTGCGGGAATTGTTGAAAATGGAAAAACGGTTTCTGCAACTAGTTATGGTGTTGGAAATCCAGTTTTTATTGTTGGTTCTGCTACTGGAAAAGATGGAATTCATGGTGCTGCCTTTGCATCAAAAGATATTACAGAAAATTCAATTGATGATTTGCCTGCAGTGCAAGTTGGAGATCCTTTTCAAGAAAAACTACTTTTAGAAGCTACTTTAGAATTAATAGAAACAGGAGCAATCATTGGAATGCAAGACATGGGAGCAGCTGGAATTATTTGCTCCAATTCAGAAATGTCTGCAAAAGGAGAACATGGAATGAAAATTTATTTAGATAAAGTTCCTATGCGTCAAGCAAATATGGTTCCTTTTGAGATTTTATTATCCGAATCTCAAGAGCGCATGTTGATAGTGGTAGAAAAAGGAAAAGAGCATTTAATTTATAAGGTTTTTGAAAAATGGGATTTAAATTGTGCTGAAATAGGAGTGGTAACAGACACAAAAAGATTAGAGTATTACATGAATGGAGAATTGGTGGCAGATGTGCCAGCAGATGATTTAGTTTTAGGAGGAGGAGCACCCATTTATGAAAGAGAATATTCAGAACCTGCATATTTTCAAGAGAATAAAAAATTCAAAATTGAGCAGGTTCCTGAACCAAAAGATTTAAAAGAAATTGCAAATTTTTTAACCAAACATCCAAATATTGCATCCAAAAAATGGATTACTAAACAGTATGATTCTATGGTTGGAACGGTAAATTTGTCTTCCAATCATCCCTCTGATGCTGCTGTTATTGCTATTAAGCAAAATAATAAGGCATTGGCATTAACAATAGATTGCAATGCAAGATATGTTTATGCAGATCCAGAAACTGGAACTTCTATAGCTGTGGCCGAAGCTGCAAGAAATATAATTTGTGCTGGTGGCGAGCCATTGGCAGTAACCAATTGTCTTAATTTTGGAAATCCATACAAACCAGAAGTTTATTGGCAATTTGTGGGAGCCATAAAAGGAATGGGAAAAGCATGTTTGGCTTTTGATACTCCAGTAACTGGTGGAAACGTAAGTTTCTATAATCAATCCACAGATGATGGACCAGTTTTTCCAACTCCAACTATTGGAATGTTGGGCTTGCTTGAAGACAGAAAAACGTTCATGACTTTAGATTTTAAATCTAAAGGAGATTTGATTTATCTGATTGGAAAATCGGTTAATGACATTTCTTGTTCCGAATATTTATATTCTTATCATCAAATAAAAAAATCTCCAGCACCCTATTTCAATATGGACACCGAGTTATTAGTTCAAAAAACAATGAGTGAATTAATTATAGATCAATTAGTTCAATCAGCTCATGATGTATCTGATGGCGGATTGTTTATTACGCTTTTAGAATCTGCAATGCCTAGAAATCTTGGTTTTGAAATTCAATCTGATTCATCAGTAAGAAAAGATGCTTTCCTATTTGGAGAGTCTCAAAGCAGGATTGTAATTTCAATTTCAGCATCCAATAAAGAAAATGTTGAGCAAAAATTTAAGGAAATGAAATGTGAGTTTTCTTTTTTAGGAATGGTCATCGAATCTAAATTAATGATAGATAAAGAAGAATTTGGAGAAACTAAAACTTTAGCACATTCTTATAATACTGCATTAAACGAATTTTTTAATTAAGCCATAAATTGGCAAATACATTTTTTCAGTTCAAACAATTTAGAATAGAACAAAATCAATGTGCTATGAAAGTGGGTACAGATGGGGTTTTGTTGGGTTTATTGACTGATCCTTCCGCTTCAAAAACCATTCTAGACATTGGCACCGGAACCGGATTGCTTGCATTGATGCTTGCCCAGAAATCTGACGCTCAAATTGATGCGATAGAAATAGATGAAAAAGCTGCAATTCAAGCAAAAAATAATTTCCAAAAATCAGGCTGGAAAGATCGATTAAATTTATTTTGGACTTCCTTAAAAGATTTTGAAAAGGAAAAAAAATCAATAAATGAGTATGATTTAATTATTTGTAACCCACCTTTTTTCAAAAACTCACTAAATAATCCAAAAATTGAACGAAATATTGCACGTCAAACGGATGGAACTTTTAGTAAAGAATTATTTGAATTTGCTTCTAAATTTTTGTGTGAAAAAGGAAAACTTAGTATAATTATTCCATTTGCAAATCTAAAAGAATATGATGATTTAGGAAAAAATTCAAGCTTAAGTGTTTGTAAACAGATAGTTATAAAATCATTTTATGATTCAGATCCGATTAGGGTAATTCTTTTATTTGGTAAAAAAATGGAAAAGTCTACCAAGTCAAATTTCACTATTTACGACAAAAACAGAATATACAGTCTCCAATTTAAAACAGAAGCCAAAGAATATTTCTTAAATTTTTAAAATTACCAACATTTTTATAACAGAAATGTTGCATAGGTTATTTATATAATTATCTTCGTGTATTATTAATTAAAAAATCTATTTAAAAATGCACTCAGGTACAGTAAAATTTTTCAATGAATCCAAAGGCTATGGGTTTATTTTAGAAAACGAAACAGGAAAAGAACTGTTCGTACACGTTTCAGGTTTGGTCGATAAGATCAATAAAAATGATGAAGTTCAATTTGAAATTGAGAATGGGAAAAAAGGTTTAAACGCGATCAATGTAAAGCGAACATAAGATAATTTCATTTTACCTAAAAAGCCTTTTTACAAAAAGTAAAAAGGCTTTTTTTATGCAAAGTGTTTCTTTACTTTGTAGCGAACAAAATATTATATGGTGAAAATTGGATTACTATCAGATACTCATAGTTATTTGGATCAAGCGGTTTATAAATATTTTGATCAATGTGATGAAATTTGGCATGCAGGAGATATAGGAAATCCAAATTTAATAGATGAAATAAAAAAATTTAAGCCGGTTAGAGCAGTTTATGGAAACATAGATGGAACAGAAATTCGCAAAGAATTCCCTGAAATTCAAAGCTTTACTATTGAAGAGTTAAAGGTGGTAATTTTACACATTGGAGGTTATCCACCTAGATATAACTCATTTAGTAAACCTATTTTGATAAGACATAGACCCGGTTTATTTATTTGCGGACATTCGCATATTGCAAAAGCGATGTACGATCAGAATTTAAAACTGCTGCATTTAAATCCTGGAGCAGCTGGTAAAGAGGGATTTCATCAAGTAAGAACCTTGATGAGATTTGGGGTGAATGGAAATAAAATAGAGAATTTAGAAATCATAGAATTGGCAAAACGGTGATTATCGAAATTATTTTCTTATTATAAACATAGAAAAACTAAATTGCAAGACCTAATCAATTAACATTTTAAACCAAAAAAGCAAAATGGCTACCACAACTACACTAGGCCAATTTATTATAGAAAAGCAAGCGGATTTTCCGTATGCAAAGGGCGAACTTTCCAGATTGTTAAGAGATATTGGAATTGCTGCTAAAATTGTAAACCGAGAAGTAAACAAAGCAGGCTTGGTAGATATTCTCGGAGATGCTGGTACCACCAATATACAAGGCGAAGGAGTAAAAAAATTAGATGTATTTGCTAATGAGCAGTTTATAGCCGCTTTGCAATGTGGTGGAGAATGTTGTCTAATAGCTTCAGAAGAAAATGATGATGTTCTTTTAGTAGATTCAGAAGTATCAAGAGATGCGAAATATATTGTAGCGATGGATCCTTTAGATGGATCATCTAATATAGATGTGAATGTTTCGGTTGGAACTATTTTTTCTATTTATAGAAGAAAAACCAAAAAAGGACCTGCTCATTTAGATGATGCGCTACAAAACGGAACCGAACAAGCAGCTGCCGGATATATTATTTATGGATCTTCCACGATGTTAGTTTACACAACTGGTAAAGGCGTAAACGGCTTTACTTTAGATCCTTCTATTGGTGAATTTTGTCTTTCGCATCCGAATATGGAAATTCCTGAAAATGGAAAAATGTATTCTATTAATGAAGGAAATTATTATCATTTTCCAGATGGAGTAAAAAAGTATATCAAATATTGTCAAGAAATTCATCCAGATACCCAGCGTCCTTACACCTCCAGATACATAGGTTCCATGGTTGCAGATTTTCATAGAAATTTGATAAAAGGCGGAATCTTTATTTATCCAACATCTTTTAATGCACCACGCGGAAAATTACGTTTAGTTTACGAATGTAATCCCTTAGCTTTTATTATTGAACAAGCCGGCGGAAAAGCTACCGATGGTTTCGACCGTATAATGGAGCAAAATGTAACTACTCTCCATCAACGAACTCCAGTTTTCATTGGTTCAAAAAAAATGGTGGAAAAAGCAGAAGAATTTATGAGGATTTATTCAGCTAACCAGAAGCAGTTGGTAGAGGTTGTATTAAATAGCGGAGAAGGAGTGTAATAAAATTAAAGATTGTTTATTAAGCAATCGATGTTTTTTCATTGGTCAACTTCAGATTATGATCTAAATAATTGTAGGTAAAATTTTCTATTATTTAAATTTATTAAAGATTTAAAGAATTAAAAATAAAGTGTTATAAAAATTTAATTTGAATATAGAAAAAACTAATACAAATTTAATTTATCATTTTAATAATCTGTTTTAAAAAGTTGACAAAATCTAAATAAAATCACAAATTATTTAATAATTCTAAATCATATTATTAATAAAAAACACTATTTTTTATGGAATTTAAAGTTTCAGGATCAGCTATTTACGCATATTTATTAACCTTTATTCGTAATATTGATTCGAGAATTAAAAGGAAAAAAAAGTAGGACGATAATTATTTTTTCTACTTATCTTGCAATCAATATAATTCAATTATTTTAAGATTTATTTATTTCAAACCTTAAGACGCGAATTTTATAAAATAAAAAAAAATCTTAAGAAGAAATAGATTTGTATAAACTACAAAATACTTATTTAAAAAACAAAATCATATATTGAATAATAATTTTCTCGAACATATTAAGTATAAAATTAAAATTTAAACTTACCCTGATATCGTTTGATTTCGTTTTTTAATTTATGAAGTAGAGCAAGCCAAAATTTAAAAAAGCAAAAAGCAAAAACTCTATTTTTAAATTGAAATTTATGAATTAATGCCTAAAATATCAAATGATTTGATTTGAAGAAAAAGTATTACCAAGCGGTTTCTTATTCCATCCAAGCGGATTTTGGTTTTTTGTTGAATTTATAATTTTTTAATGTTTGATGAAAGAAATGGAAAAATAAAATCAACCGTTTGGCATCGGAATTATAGTTTTTGATTAAAATCCCTATTGATGTAAACAATTATTTTAAGCAAAATATCGGGATTTAGATTTTAGGAAAATAGATAAACGAAACAAAATCAATATAAACATTAAAGAACGTTTAAAGCAAACCCTCAATTTGATGTTAGTAAAAAAAAAATATCTTTAATCGACCGATAAGAATCAATTGAATTTTTCTATGAATACTTTTTAAATATTTAGAAATAATAAAATACTGAAATGGCAAACTCATTACTTTAGTTTATATTTAGATAAATTTAATCTATTACCAATCACAGTTAAATTCCAAAAACTCTTTCAACTGAAGCTGAATTTTAAATTTTACATTAACTATATGTATGGAAACTGTTACAAACCTAATGGGTGACCTGTGACAATTTAGTTTTTTTTTAGAAAATTAAAAATGATAAAACAAACAATTAGTTGCTTGCAGCAACTATGTAGGCTTTTTTTGCTCCTTCGGAACATATTTAAGAAAGATTTGGATTTTTTAAAAACTTAATGTAGTTTTAACATTGGCTATTTTATCAGAAGAATGTATTGATAAAAAACAATAGACAAATTTTAACCAATAGATTTATTTTAAATGCTTTCAACTCGAC
>JBBQYA010000054.1:0-20601 GCA_038209155.1 Sphingobacteriales bacterium
TTTAAAAAAATAAAAATTCTAACCTATTGAACCATCACTCGAGCAGAATAAGTTCCATCTCCTAATCGGATTTGGATCGTATAAAGACCTTGAGCCATATTTGTTAAATCAATGTTCTCATTATAATTTCCAGTAAATGAATTTCTACTTTCCGTATAAACTTTCTGACCTAACATATTTACCACATTAATTTGTAAATCTGATCTGTCTTCTGAATTCATAGATAAAGTAAACAATCCATTATTTGGGTTTGGAAATAAAAGAATACTTTTTGCAAATGCAGGGTTTTGGTTTAAACCTGAAGTTCTAGTAATGTCTGGAACTAAACCATTTGGTCCACCTACAGTAGTATCAGCAGCACCGGCTCCTAAAACAAAAGTTCTATCACTTCCACCTTCAAAACCAGAATTGCTAAATGTACTAATTCCTCTAGCAAAGAATTTATAAGCTACATTACCTGGAGGAATTACTCTTACAACACTGAAAATATTTGGATTAGCAGTAGGAGCCATACGAACTCCTAATTGTCCACCAGAAATAGTTCCTGAAAATACTCTTGCATAAATAGAATCGCTTGGTACACTAAAACCAGCTGTAAGCAAAGCAGTCATATCTGCAAGAAAAGTCACATTTCTACCTGTTGGAGGAATTATGTTAATCAAAGGAACAATAGGGCCGATTGTTGTGTCATTACCACTTGTAAAAGTTCTATCATTACCCCCTTCAAATCCAGAATTTCCGAAATTAGATGATCCAAAGGCTCTAAATTTCCAAGCAACTGATGCTCCAATTGGTACTTGACGGATTATTTGGTAAATATTTGGATTGGCGGTTGGCGTCATTCTCCCACCGTCAGTACCACCAACTGGATTACCTTGAAAAATTAAAGCTTTTATACTATCCATTGTTGGACTAAAACCTGCTGCTAATAATGTAGTCATATCAGCTCTGAAAGTTACATTCGTAACTGTTGGAGCAATGATCGTAATTTGAGGAACAATCGGTCCAATAGTAGTATCATTACCAGAAATAAAAGTTCTATTATTACCGGTTTCAAATCCAGAATTTCCGAAATTAGATGCTCCAAATGCTCTAAATTTCCATTCTACATTTACACCAATTGGTACCTGACGAACCACTTGATAAATACCTGGAGTAGCAGTAGGAGTCATTCTTACACCATCAACACCACCGATTGGATTTCCTGCAAAGATTAATGCCTTAATACTATCGGTAGCTGGTTTAAATCCAGCAGCTATCAAAGCAGTCATATCTGCTTGAAAAGTTACTTCTGATACGAATTTAGAAATACCTCCTACTGTTGCACTTGTGTTAAAACCTCCTGCATAACCTACAGATTGATTTAAAAATTTAACTGATGTGTATTGTTCTACATCAATGTTTGTCCAAGTAGCACCATCATCTGTTGTTATAGCAGATCCAGGATTTGATTGTAATGCACTAACTGCTACATAAGTTCCAGCAGTTCCTGGGACGAAAGAAATATCCAATTTTGAAGATAAACCACCAGTTATTGCTGTATTTGGAGCACTCCAAGTAGCACCACCATCGCTAGTAGTTATATAACCTAAATTTACACCTGTTGCTGCCACAGTTGCAGATACTATACCATTATTTGCATCCTTAAAAGCCATTGCACTCAATGACGAAGTGGCTAATGGAAATCCTGTAGCAGAAACTGCCCAAGTCAATCCTTTATCAAAACTTCTATAAATTCTACTTTCTGAAGTACTGAACCAAACATTATTACCCGATGCGGTGAAATAATCAATAATTCCAAATTCATTTGCTAATGGAGCAGGAATATTGGCTTGAGGTACTCTTACCCATGTTGTTCCTCCGTTATTAGTGGTGTAAATTTCAAAATATGAATTGTTTGGGTCTCCCTGAGTTACTCCGTCGTTTGCATTAAACATGTGTACCCAATTACAAAATCCACCGGTACCTGGAGTAAAAGTTGCCGTAGATTGTCTTGTCCAAGTTACTCCATAATTGATAGTTCTGAAAACTCCACTTGCAGTTGCTCCTGTATTGTACAAACTTACGTAGGCAACAGAATCATTCACGGCAGAAACATTGGCTATTTCCAAAGTTGCGTTAATGCCTGCTCCTGCTACAGTTCTTGGTGTCCAAGTTTCACCACCATTTAAAGTGTACGTAATTTGCCTAACTCGAGCACCTCCTCCAGAACCATCAATTGCACATGCGTAAGCAACATTTGCATTAACGATAGAAATATCTTGTATTCCTCTGAATTGTTGTGTAAATCCAGTATTTTGCTGAGCCCATTTTTGAGCCGAGACGCTTAATGCACTTATAAAAAGCGCCGTTATTAGTAAAATTTTTTTCATGACTGTTAAGTTTTAAATTTGTTAAATGTAGTACTAAATGAACTAAATAAAAAAAACTTTTGTTTTTTATCATCAATTTCCTTTTTCATTCGTTACGTATTTATCAAAAATTTTAAGTTTAGAATGTTTTAGCAGAAAATGCACGCAAATTTTTACCTTTGAAATCAATAAAAAAAATAAAATTCTTATGCAACTTAAGTCCGGAAAACTATTAGAAAGCATTTCTAACCCAACAGATTTGCGGGCTCTTCCCGAAGAACAATTAGTAGAACTCTGCGAAGAGCTTCGTCAATATATCATAGACGTGGTTTCAGTAAATGGTGGCCACTTTGCTGCTAGTTTGGGTGTTGTAGAATTAACGGTAGCATTACATTATGTATTTAATACTCCTACAGACCAATTGGTTTGGGATGTTGGGCATCAAGCTTATGGGCACAAAATTCTAACCGGAAGAAGAGAAAATTTTCACACTAATAGGATTTATAAAGGAATAAGTGGATTTCCGAAACGGGAAGAAAGTATTTACGATACTTTTGGAGTAGGTCATTCATCTACTTCTATTTCTGCTGCATTAGGAATGGCAGTGGCTTCTCATTATAAAAAAGAAGACGAAAAACAACATATCGCTGTAATTGGCGATGGTGCTATGACTGCTGGTTTAGCTTTTGAAGGTTTGAACCATGCAGGTGTAGAAAACACCAATCTATTGGTCATTTTGAATGACAATTGCATGGCTATAGATCCAAATGTGGGTGCTTTGAAAGAATATTTAACGGATATTACCACATCAGAAACCTACAATAAGGTAAGGGAAGATGTTTGGAAACTTTTGGGAGTGATCAGTAAATTTGGTCCAAATGCACAACAAATAGTTAAAAAAGTAGAAAAAGGAATTAAAGGAACTTTACTTAAAAACAGTAATCTTTTTGAATCGCTAAAATTTAGATATTTCGGGCCAATAGATGGACATGATGTAAATCATTTAGTAAAAGTATTGGAAGATTTGAAAAACATTCCAGGTCCAAAAATTCTACACTGCGTTACTGTAAAAGGAAAAGGATACGATTTAGCAGAAAAAGATCAAACTAAATGGCATGCTCCTGGCCTTTTTGATAAAATAACTGGAGAAATAAAAAAATCTACTTTTTCTAAACCCCAACCTCCAAAATATCAAGATGTATTTGGAAATACTTTAGTAGAACTTGCAGAAAAAAATCCTAAAATAATGGGAATTACTCCTGCTATGCCTTCTGGTTGCTCTTTAAATATTATGATGAAAGCAATGCCAGAAAGAGCTTTTGATGTAGGTATTGCTGAGCAACATGCAGTCACTTTTTCTGCAGGATTAGCTACCCAAGGTCTAATTCCTTTTTGCAATATTTATTCTACGTTTATGCAAAGAGCTTATGACCAAATGATACATGATGTAGCTATTCAGAAACTAAATGTGGTTTTTTGTTTAGATAGAGCAGGATTTGCAGGTGCAGATGGAGCAACTCATCATGGAGCTTATGATTTGGCTTATATGAGATGTATTCCAAACATGATTGTTTCTGCACCCATGAATGAGGAAGAATTAAGAAATTTAATGTACACGGCTCAGCAAGATAATATGGGCCCTTTTGCTATCAGGTACCCAAGAGGAAATGGTGTGATGGTAGAATGGAAAACAGAAATGAAGGCTGTAAAAATTGGAACAGGAAGAAAGATTTCTGATGGTGAAGAGATTGCTATTTTATCCATCGGTTCTATTGGAAACGAGGTGGTAAAAGCTTGTGAAATATTAAAAGAAGATGGTTTCTTTCCAGCACATTACGATTTAAGATTTGTGAAACCATTAGATAAAAATCTTTTGCATGAAGTTTTTACTCAATACAAAAAAGTAATTACGGTAGAAGATGGTTGTATTATGGGTGGAATGGGATCGGCCATTTTAGAATTTATGGCTGATCATAATTATCAAGCTCAAGTAATTAGATTAGGAATACCTGATGAATTTATTGAACATGGAGAGCAGCAAGAATTGTTTGTAGAGGCAGGATATGATGCGGAAGCCATTGTAAATAAAGTAAAAGAAATGGTTGATCTTGGGGTAGTTGTGAGCTAAATTATTTTAATAGAAATCTAATTCAGAAAGAAAAAACTATAAAGCTTTATCATCTTAAAGTAATGATTTCAACCAGAGTCGCATATTAAAAAATAAGCTAGAATTGTCTGAATGGTTTTTAAACTCTGGTTTTACAGCTACACTTGTCTTTTTAAATAAGGAAAAGCTAACTACAGTATTGCAAAACATTGCTGTAAAAAGTACAATCAACATCAAATTTAAATTTCCTAAGTGTTGTAAAAAAAGTGCTTCAATAATAACTACAATATTAAAAAAGAACAAAATAAGACTAGTAGGACCGTGAGATAGTCCTAGTTTCACTAAACGATGGTGAATATGGTTACTGTCTGCTTTGAAAGGAGAATTCACTTTCATGATTCTAATAATAAATATTCTAAGGGTATCGAATAAGGGAACGATTAAAATTGCAATCATCAAGGCTGGTGCAGATACAATACGAACAAACTGATAAGAGTTGGTAGTGTAAACTTGATTGAGCTGAATAAATTTTATGGAAAGTACTGCTATCAAAAAACCAATAACTAATGCACCTGTATCACCCATAAAGATTTTGGCTGGAGAATAATTGAAGAATAAAAAACCCAAACAACAGCCAGAAATAGCAAAAGAAACCATTGAAATTCCAGTTTGCCCCATTTGAAAAAACAAAAAACCCAAAACACTGGTAACCAACATACCAGTAAGACCTGCTAAACCATCTATACCATCTATTAAATTAAAAGAATTGGTGATAACGATGATGGTAACAATCGTCAATAAACAACTATAAGCATAAGGAATTGTAAGAATATTTAAAATTCCATACATATTATCTAAGCGAATATCGGTGAAAAAGAAAATAATGCATCCTGCCAAAATTTGAGCAATAAATTTTTTTGTTGGAGATATGGCTATGATGTCATCTTTTAAGCCAATTGCAAATACAATAATCAAAGCAGCTACAATATAATTCCAACTTTCGAAAATAGAATTGTCTATAAATAAAGAAGTTGAGAATAGAAAAGAGCAAAAAATCGCTAAGCCTCCTAAATTTGGAATGCTCTCCGCATGTACTTTCCGATGACCTGGATCATCATGCAAATTCTTGGCAATAGCAATCTTAATTACAGGCGGAATCACCAAATAGACTACCGAAAAGGAAAGAAAAAAAATGGATATATTGTAAATTACCTCGGGTGACATGTTTTTGATAAGAAAAATAATATTTGCAAATTGACTAAACTTCTATGAATTATATATTAATAAAATGTAAATATTGAATTATTTTTCTTGCAGGCTTCAAGAATAGCGTAAACCAATAGGGTTTCAACTCATTATCTTTCCATGCTTTTCTATCTTCCATATTTGCATTTATTCTGTTTTTAATTGAACTATTACTTGCTCCACCTACTCTCATTTTTACAATAACTCTATTTAAATATACAGCAGAACATTCATTTTTATAAAAAATCCTTAACATCAGTTCGTAATCAGCAGCTGTTTTATAATCTAAGCGATACATTCCAAAGTTTTCATATATTTTTTTCTTAATAAATAAAGTTGGATGTGGAAGCATCCATCCATATTTAAAATTAGTGAAATTAAACTCACCCGATTTCCATTTTCTAATTACTTTGTGTGTGTTTAATTCATTTACGTAATCTAAATCAGCATAAATTGCATCTTTTTCTTCTATCTTATTTACTATTTCAGAAACTACCTTTTCATTTAAAAATAAATCCCCTGCATTCAAAATTCCTATTAACTCCCCAGTTGCCAACTTTATTCCTTTATTCATTGCATCATACATTCCTTCGTCTTTTTCGGAAATAATGCAGTCAATTTTCGAGTTGTATTTATTTACAATTTCTACTGTTGAATCATTCGAACCTCCATCAATTAGAAGATACTCTAAATCGTTGAAATCTTGTGAAAGAACGGATTGTATGGTTTCTTCTATATGTTTTTCAGCATTATAACAAACAGTAATAATAGAAACTTTCACTTCAAAAAATTACCGAATTGGCTGCTCTATATTAGTTTTTTCATCCAATTCTTCAAACACCGAATTATTGCTAATAAATTCAGGAACAATGTTTTTCATCAATTGAACTACTTGTTTTTCATGATATGTTTTTGCTTCATTTATTAAATCTATTATTTGTTTATTAATGGTTTTCAAATGGTATTCTCGAACTTTAGCAATCAAAATTTTTGAATTATGAGTTGGAACCGTATTTTCTAGATTGTTTAATAATTCTTCGTAAAGCTTTTCTCCGGGTCTGAGACCAGTGAAAGTTATTTCGATATCCTTATTAGGTGTAAAACCAGAAAGTCGAATCATTTTTTTTGCTAATTCAAGTATTTTCACCGACTTACCCATGTCGAAAATAAATATTTCTCCCCCTTTGCCCATGCATCCAGCTTCTAAAACTAATTGACAAGCCTCTGGAATAGTCATGAAATATCGTGTAATTTCTGGGTGAGTGACCGTAACTGGTCCTCCTTTTGCAATTTGTTCTTTAAATCTTGGAATCACAGAGCCATTAGATCCCAGAACATTACCAAATCGGGTGGTTATAAATTTGGGAATTCTTTTATTTTTACTAACTAATAAGGATGCTTGCAAAAATGTATCATCATATTCATTATTCAATGCTTGAATATAAATTTCTGCAATTCGCTTAGAGGCTCCCATTACATTGGATGGATTTACAGCTTTGTCTGTGGAAATCATCACAAACTTAGTACTTCCATATTCAATGCATAAATCTGCAATGATTTTTGTTCCTAAAATATTGGTTAAAACTGCCTCGCTAGGATTATTCTCCATCAATGGAACATGCTTATAGGCAGCAGCATGATAAACAAAATTCGGTTTGTACAATGAAAACAATTGATTCATACGTCTCTCATTGCGCACATCTCCAATAAAAATTTGATAATTAGTTTTTAAATTGTTTTCTTGAAATTCTAGTTCTAAATCATATAAAGCAGTTTCGGATTGATCACATAAAATAATCATATCTGGATTAAAAAGTGCAACCTGTCTAACCAGTTCACTTCCAATAGAACCTGCTGCGCCAGTTATTAAGACTCTTTTGCCTTGCAGTTGCTCATTAATATGTTCATTGTCAATTACTATTGCAGCTCTATCCAATAATTCTTCAATATTTATGGTTCTGATTTGTTTTGATCTTAATTCACCATTAATCCACCTACTTACCGGTGGCACATTTAAAACCTTAATATTGTTGGCTAAACAGGTATCTACAATTTCAATCTTTCTAAGTGATGGTAGATCTTGAATAGATATAATTAATTCATCTATTGCATGTTCTTTAATTAGATATTCCAGACCTTTTTTAGTATTATAAATTTTAATACCTTCTAATATTTTATCTCCTTTTCGTTCATCATCATCTAGAAAAGCAACCACTTTCATATTCGATTCAAAATCTTGATCCAATGCTCTTTTGGTGATAATTCCAGATTGACCTGCTCCAAAGATGATCACATTCTTCTTATCAAAGTTTAAATTTTTGATATAAATAAAAAGCGTTTTCACGATCATACGGTAAGCCAACAAAAGTAAAAAAGTTGTTAAAGCACTAATAATAAGAATAGAAAGCGGAACCACAAAGAGTAAATCAAAGGTTTTGGCGATAATATTTAAAACACCTAAAGAAATGGTGCTTACAATAACAGCAAAGAGAATTCTTACAGAATCTTGGGTACTGGTGTATCTTATTATACCTGCGTAAGTTCTAAAAATGGAGAAAACAATAGAATAAACAATGACGGTGAAGGCAACCGATTTTGCCAAATCATCCTGTAAAAAACTGCTAATGCTAAAATTAAAACGCAATAAATAACCAGTTACCACTGCAATAGCGCAACAAATAACATCAAGCAGAAAAATGATCCAACGAGGTACGATATTTATTCTAGAAAGCACGGTTTAGTTTTTAGAGTAATGGTTTATTTACAAATATTTACTTCATAAAAATAAGGTTGCAAACTTATTGAATTACTTTTTCAAATACAGCAGAAATCGTCTGAATTATTTTATTTAATTCTTCTTGGGTTAAATTAGAGCCTGAGGGTAAACAAAGACCGTTTTTAAAAAGATTCTCTGCAACTCCATTTTCATAAAAAGGATATTTTTCAAAAATTGGTTGCAAATGCATTGGTTTCCATAGGGGTCTCGACTCTATATTTTCTGCTGCTAATGCAGATTTTATGTCTTTTGTTCTGATCCCATTTACGCCAGAATTCACTACGATACACGTAAGCCATCTATTAGAAAAAAATCCTTCTTTTTCTAAATTAAATTGAATTTCTGATATAGATGATAATTCAGCTTTGTAGAATTCAAAATTTTTCCTCCTTTGTTCTATTCTCTCATCCACAACTTCCATTTGCCCCCGGCCTATTCCTGCGCAAATATTGCTCAATTTGTAATTATAGCCTATTTCTGAATGTTGATAATGTTCAGCTTCATCTCTTGCTTGTGAAGCTAAAAATTTTGCTCTTTCAATTATTTTTTCATCATTAGAAATGATTGCACCACCACCAGAAGTGGTAATAATTTTATTTCCATTAAAGGAGAGTGCACCAATTTTGCCAAAAGTTCCCACATGCTTACCGTGAAAAGTAGAGCCAATAGATTCGGCGGCATCTTCCAAAACTGGAATTTCATAGCGATTTGCTATATCCATTAGTTGATCTATTTTGGCTGGCATTCCATACAAATGCACTATAATAATTGCTTTCGGTTTTTTGCCTTCTGCAATTCTGTCTTTAATAGCTTTCTCTAATAAAACAGGATCCATATTCCAAGTATCTAGCTCACTGTCTACAAAAACTGGAGTAGCACCTTGATAGATAATTGGATTTGCACTTGCGGCAAATGTAAAAGTTGGACAAATAACTTCATCTCCTTGACTGATGCCAAGTAAAACAAGTCCTAAATGAATTGCTGCTGTACCAGAAATAAGGGCTGCAGAAAAACCTGTATTCGTAAAATCACAAATATCTCTTTCAAAACCATCTACATTGGGACCGAGTGGGGCTATCCAGTTTGTGTCAAATGCCTGTTTTATATAATCAGCCTCTCTGGTTCCCATGTGGGGGGTCGAAAGCCATATTTTTTTATTCATCTGTAGGTACTACTATTTATTTTGGTAAATGTTCTTATTTCCTTTGAAAGGTTTCATCGTTCCACTTTCTCCACAAGATACGCCATCTCCAATTAAAACTTTGCTTATCGTCATTAAAATTATTTTTAAGTCTAGTTTGGCTGAAATATTTTGGGTATACCATAAATCCATTTCAAACCGATCATTCCAATTTAACTTATTCCGACCATTCACTTGAGCCCAACCTGTAATACCCGGTTTCAAAATATGTCTTTTTCTTTGATTTTCATTATAAAGCGGTAAATAACTTATTAACAATGGTCTCGGCCCTACTAAAGACATATCGCCTTTTATCACATTTATTAATTGTGGAAGTTCATCTAATGATGCTCTACGTAGCACAGAACCTATTTTAGTAATTCTAGTTTCGTCTGATAATAAATTTCCTTTTTCATCCTTTTCTTCATTCATGGTTTGGAATTTAAAGAGTTGAAAGATTTTTTCATTCCTTCCAGGTCTATTTTGAATAAATAAAACTTTTTGATGATTAAATAAAAATAAAAGAACTACTATGAGAATTAATACTGGGCTGAAAAAAAACAATGCAAAACTGGCAATCACAAAGTCAAAAATTCTCTTTACTTGCAAATAGTTTAACATATTTTTCTTTTATCAGCTCGTGGATTATCTTTTGTGAAAAGTTATTTGCAACTCTTTTTTGTAGATTTTGAGCACGAATAAGCAATTCATTTTTGTTTTCTATTGCAAAGGTAATGTTTTGTAGCAATGAGTTTATATTTCCGACATTAAAATGGAGCCCAAATGACTCATTTGGTAAAATATCAGTGTTGCCGGGTATATCTGAACATAGAATTGGGCAGCCAATAGCAGCAGCTTGAAGCATCACGTTTGGAAAACCTTCTCGATGTGATGGGTGAATCAATAAATCTGAAAAAGCTAAATAATACTCTACTTCATCTGACCACAATATAATGGTTATAGATTTATTATTTTCTATTTGAATAATTGTTTCTGATAAAAGTGGGTCTAAATCATGTTCCAATGGCCCAACCAAAATCAATTTGCAATTTGAAAACCGTTGCTGTGCTACTACAAAAGTTTGAACCAATTCATTAATTCCTTTGTCATGAACCATACGACCAATACACAAAATATAAAAATTAGATTCAGAATAATTCAAACTCTTTTTAATCTCTTCAAGTCTTAGTTCAGATAAATTATTTCTATTAAATCTTTCTAAATCAATTCCATTAGAAGAACCTTTGCCTATGATGCTTAGTTTATTTTCTGGAAGTAAATTATTTTCTAAAATAAAATTTTTTCCGGATTCACTATTTGGCCATACTTGGGTTGCAAATAAATAAGTGATTCTTTCTATTTGCATTAATAACTTTCGTTTAAAACCAGTTTCTACAACTAAGGGCAATCCTGCAAGTGTATGAATACGAATTGGAACTCGCATAAAAGCGGCGGCTATCATTCCTAATAAACCTGCTTTTGGAGTATGAGTATGAACAATATCTGGTTTTTCCTGATGAAATAAAATCATCAGTTTTATCATACACCATAAGTCTATAATTGGTGTAATCTTTCTGGTAAATGGAATGATAAGATGTTTAACTTTTTCCCGATTTTTAACTTCTTCGGATTCAGCATTGCTACCAGCACTAATTGCTACCACATCAAAACCATTTTGAATCATAAAATTACACTGCCCAGCAATGAGCGTTGTAAGAGATTGCGAAACTGTTGTAATCCGAATTAATTTAATATTAGCCATCTTATTCTTCCAAATTGGCTTTCCACCATTTTTGGAAACAGTAAATTGTCCATAATCCAAAAGTGTGATCTTGAATTTTTAATACATGTTCAGAAACCATTTTCCCTACATATTCTGAATTAAAAATACTTTGTTTTTCTAAAAATTTAGCATTTGTTAAATTTAAAAGGTCTTGTTTTAATTCATTTCTAAGCCACTCGCCTACTGGTATTCCAAAGCCCCTTTTTGGATAATCAAAAAAGTTTTTGGGTAATAAATGCTTAAAAGAATCCTTCAATATTCTCTTTTTATCTGAACCACTAATTAAAAAACTCTCAGGTAAAGTATTGGTATATTCCATTAGTTTATGATCAAGAAATGGTGCTCTACACTCCAAAGAAGCCAACATGCTGGCTCTATCTACTTTTACCAACATATCTCCTTCCAAAGAAATATTCTTATCCAAATATCTTGCTCGGGTTATATCTCCCCTGTTTTTCATTGGCTCATCCTGTAATTTAATCCAGTTAAATGGTGAATTATTAAATTTATTTCTTTTTAAAAGTTTACTTCTTTCTTCATCCTTAAATCCTAAAGATATGATTGAATACATATTCTCAATAGAATCTGAATTAAGTGAACTAATTACTTTTTTAAATTTGAAATAATTTCCAGCACGATTGTCTTCCTTTTGTGGAAATAATTTTACTAAAGGATTTATCACGTTATTCTGTATAATTTTTGGCACAATTGCATTATACTTTTTTGAATAATAATTGACCAAATATCTATTGTACCCACCAAAAACCTCATCACCACCGTCTCCCGTTAAAGCAACTTTTACATTCTTTCGAGTCATTTTGGAAATAAAATAGCTAGGCAAAGCAGATGAATCGGCGAAAGGTTCATCATAATTTAAAATTACCTTATCTATATCATCAATTAAATCAGAAGGATTTAAAAAAAATGAATGATGGTTGGAATTAATATGCTTTGATGCCGTTTTTGCCTTTTCTGATTCATCAAAATTTTTATCCAAAAAGCCAACAGAAAATGTGTCAATTTTTGTGTCTGATTTAATATCTGCCATTACCGAAGCAATTATGCTACTATCTACTCCACCACTTAAAAAAACACCCAAAGGAACATCTGCGATCATTCTGTTTTCAACAGATTGATAAACTAATTTTTTTACATTCTTACTAGCTTTTAAATAATCGGTTTCAATATTTTCTTCGTTGAAATTAATATCCCAATAGGAATGAATAGATAAATCAAGCTTTTCGCAATTAAGTTCTAAATAATGTCCTGGCTTGAGTTTTCTGATGCTTTTAAAAACTGTAAATGGAGCAGGAATAAAAGTAAATGCAAAATAAATGTTTAATGCTTCAAGATCTATTTCATTTTCAAAAGTAAAATTTCGAGTTATACTTTTTAATTCGGAAGAAAATATAAATTGAGAAGAAGTATGCAAATAATAAAGTGGTTTTTCTCCTAATCTATCTCTTGCGATTGTTAGTTTATTATTTCTTTTATCGTAAATACAAAAAGCAAACATTCCATCTAATTTCTCCAAAAAACTAATTCCTTCTTGTTCAAAAAGTTGCAAGATTACTTCAGTATCTGTATTGGTTTTAAATACATTACCTTTTAATTCTAATTCAAATTTTAATTTTTGGTAATTGTATATTTCACCGTTAAAAATTAAACATAAATTTTTATCATTAGAAAAAATAGGTTGGCTTCCTCCGCTTACATCTAGAATAGAAAGACGCTGCATACCCAAAGAAACCGCATTTTCATTTTCATTATCTATGAAATATCCGTTGCTGTCAGGTCCGCGATGTGCAACATCAGAATTCATTTTCTGAATTTTTAATTCTAATTCCTGAAAAGTTTTATTTAAAACAAAACCATTAATACCACACATGAATTATATTTTCTGTTGAAAATATTCAACTGTTTTCGCTATTCCATCTTCAAAAGAAACTTCGGGTACATATCCTATTAATTTTTCTGCTTTATTTACATTTGCAAAACTATGAGTCACATCTCCTCGGCGAGCATCTCTAAACTTAGGATCTATTTCAGTATTTAGTTTTTTGTTAATTGCATTTACCAATTCAACCAATGAAGTTTGCCCACCAAATGCAATATTTAAAACCGTATGTTTTGCGTTATTTTTTGCAAAGGCAGCTTTTATATTTGCTTGAACTACATTAGAAACAAATGTAAAATCTCTCGAATTTATCCCATTTCCATTTATAATTGGATTTTCGCCTTTCAACATAGCTGAAACAAAAAGAGGGATAACAGCCGCGTAAGCGCCATTTACATTTTGTTTAGGGCCAAAAACATTAAAGTATCTCAAACCGACTGCGTGAAAACCATATACAGAAGAATAAACTTGAGCATATAATTCATTTACGTATTTGGTGACTGCATAAGGTGAAAGTGGATTTCCAATTACATCTTCTTGCTTTGGCAAAATCGGACTATCACCGTAAGTAGAGGAAGAAGCTGCATATACAAATCTTTTAACTCCAGCCAATCTAGATGCTTCCAACATATTTAAAAACCCAGTAACATTTACTTCATTTGAAGTTATTGGGTCATCAATTGAACGAGGCACAGAACCCAAAGCAGCTTGGTGTAAAACAAAGTCTATTTTCTCAACAGCAGCTTTACAGATATTAAAATCTCGAATATCACCTTCTATAAATTCTACGTTTGGTAAATCAAGGAATTCCAAAATGTTCTCCTTGGTTCCTAGTGACAGATTATCCAGAATTCTGATTTTTGATGCCTTATGTTGAACTAAATACTCAACAAGGTTAGAACCAATAAAACCTGCACCTCCTGTAATTAAAAAAGATTTATCATGCAAGGAATCAGGATGATATATATTAAATTTCATGCTTTAATAAAAAAATTTTCGAAATTTATGGGTTTAATTTATTACTTCGGTTTGGTAAATATCGCTATATATTGCCGATTATTAAAGTTTAAGAAAAACTAATATAAATTCAAACTTAAATTAAATTTTTAGAATGTTAAGATATTGGTTTATTACAGAATTTATAGAATAATTCAATTCTATTACCTTTCGATTTTGATGTCCAACTTCGACATATTTTTCTTTCTCCTTAAAGATTTCTTTTAATCTTAAAACCCATTCTTCATTGGTAATTGCATATAAGCCACCGTTGTTTTTATCGATTTTTAAATTCGCTTTCAATGGCGTTGCAATCGTTGGTTTTCCTAATGCCATATATTGTATTAATTTAAAACCACATTTACCATTTTCCCAATTGGTATCTCTAAGTGGCATAATACCTACTGAAAATTTATTGATTTCCTCTACCTCTGTAGTTTCAGTCCAATCTATCAGTTTTACGTTTTTTAATTCATTAATTTCTTTTATGCTTTTATCAAATCCTATTAAATGAATGATGCAAATATTTAATTGAGAAAATTCAACTAAAGCTGGTAAAATATCTAAAATATATTTTGAAGTTGATTTAGATCCTATCCAACCTATTACAAAGTCTTTTTCTATTTTATGATCATTAATTATATACTTATCAATAGCTAAAACAGTTGGAATCTCTAAAACTTTACTACTAAACGTATTGCAATATTCTGTCAAATACGGACTTCCAGTAATTACGAATTCCGCGTTGATTAGTAAATTTTTAAATTTATTTTTAAATAGGTTGGAGATAAATTTTGGTTTTATCTCGTCATAATTATGAAAAATTGCATCATCAAAATCCAAAACGTATTTTGTTTTAGATTTCTTAAACCAAGAATCTAGCGAAAAAGGGAAATAAGGAAATAACTCATATTGAATAAAGACTAAATCATACTTTTTTATAGAAAATAAAATTAAAAATCTTCGCAAATAGCAAGTAAATAAATGAAATATATTTTGCTTTTTACCTTCATTGAATCTCATAAAATATTGATCATCAAACAAAGGAGAGACTACACAGCTAATTCCTTCCTTTTCAAAATAAGGTAAAAATTGATAAATACGATAGCGACTACTTGCGCCAGAAGGTGAGTATTTAGATAAAAATAAGATTTGTTTTTTTTTATTATTATTCAAAATTAAAATATGAATTAAATAATAATTGATTCAGAAGCATTTGATATGATTTTATTGTTTGCCCGATTCCAATGAAATTACCTTTTAAAAATAAAAATATAATTCTAGTGAATGGCTCAATAAAAATCATAAGACTGAAAGCAAAGAACTTATCAATTAAATTAAAATATTTATTTATATATATAATTCTACTATGTAAAGAATAGAAAATACGTTTGGCAATTACCTGACTGGAAGTTCCTCCACCTTCATGAAGTATTGAATTTTCTGCTGAAAAATAAACAATACCATTTGCTCTTGACATCCTCTTTGACAGATCAATATCCTCTAAATAAACAAAGAACTTCTCGTCAAAATTTCCAACTAAGTCTAAAGATGATTTTCGGATAAACATAAATGAACCCATAACATGATCAACTACTTTAGATGTATTGTGATCCCATTCACTCATAATATTTTGCTTAAATATCTCAGGGAAAAGAAAAGAAAGACCTGAAATTTGATTAAATAAAAGTCTTAAATTAATAAACCTGCTACATGATTTTAAAATAGAACCATCCTTACGAACTTGTTTTAATCCTACAATTGAATAATCCGAATTATTTGCCATAAGATTTATACATGCAGGCAAAGTGTTTTTATAAATTTCTGTATCTGGATTTAACAATAATACAAAATCGGAATTACACTTTGTTAATGCTTGATTGCATGCCGCACCAAAACCCTTATTAAGAGGATTCATGATTAGGTTAATATTGTCAAATGATTTTAAAAATTGAATAGAATTATCAGAAGAATTATTGTCTACAACATAAATGTTTAATTTAAATGTTGAATAATCAGAATCCAAAATACTCTTTATACAGCTTTCCAAAAAATATCCTGAATTCCAATTTACAATTATAATATCAAGAGAATACATAAATTCAAATTGTTTCTTTTAATAAAGAATTGTTTTTAACATAAGACCTATTCAAAAAATTTATAAGCGCAATCGGATAGAAAATAATCCACATGTAATCAAGTTTCCCAATGTAAGGATTAGTAGCTGAATTAATTAAAAAAACACAGCTTGCTGTAATTATTATAATTAAATGATTTCCAATAAAACCTACGTTCTGTTTTGCAAATTTAATTGTATAAAATATTACACTTCCAAATGAAGCTACATAAATTAAAAATCCAATAATACCTTGATGAAAAAGTATGGATATGTAAAATAATTCATAAGACCAAGGTTGCTCATATGAGCGTATTACTCTAGCAGATGCCCCTGCCCCTTTTCCAAATAAAACATTTTCAAAAAACCCTTCAAGTAAAGCTGGCAATTGTTTAGTTCTCTCAATATTTGAAGCTTCTTTATTATCAAAAAATCTATTTTGAAAATTATATTGTAATTCTGGATAAAAATATAAAAGTATAAATACAAAAACTCCAATTACAACTAAAGACTTGAAAATTATTTTTATTGAATTCTGTAAATTTATTATTTTAGAACAAAACATAAAAATTAATACAACTGGAATGGTTATTCCCATAGCTAAAAGCAATCCACGGCGATTTGCAATAAAGCTTACAATTAGAATTAACAAAATGTAAATTAAATCGCTTTTTCTCTTCTCAATTATAAACCTAGATAGAAAAAAAGGTCCTAGAAACAATAAAGAAGCCATTGCTGGATTTGAAAAGGAAGCATACGATTTTTCTATATTTATATAAGATTTAGAGTCTTCGCCAAAAAAATAATTCGATATGCCTTTATATTGATAAAACTCTTCGCTAAGTTGAAATATACAAATCGCAATAATTACTAAAGTTGAAATTTTAAAAACATTTTCAATTTTGGAGATATATTCAAGTTTAAAATAACCTGAAATAATAAAAAATAGAATCGGCCAAATAATAGTAACTGTAATAACTCTTAATGCTCCCGGGTTATTAAATAAAACACCAAGAAACGTATTAAAGCACGCATAAAGCAATACAACTATTAAGTACCAAATTAGTGTTTTGTGAAATTTTGGCTTTAAGTAAACTACTAAAGAAACCAATCCAATCAACAATGCTACTTTCGGGAATCTTAGCATTGGAGCAGTAGGCAAAACTAATAAACTGAGCCAAAGTATTACAGAAAAAATTTGAAAAAGAAATTGGTACATGCTAATTATTCATAGACTAAAGAAATTTAACATTTATGTTTTTAAAAAGAAATTTAAGTATTTAATTTCCAAACTTTCCTGTCTGAATTTAAGATATATAAAATATAAACAATAGAACTTAAAATAGTGATATATGCAGCTGGCTCAGCACTTTGATACTTTTGTATGAAAAAATAATTAGCTACTAAATTTACAATAAATGCTAAGCCAACACCAAATGCCAAGTTTCTCGTCTTGTTTTTTAATTCAAATGGTTTGTGAATTAGCATAGCCAATTGCCACAAGGCTATTCCGAAAAATATCGGTAAGGCAAGTTTAAGTATACTATGTTCGATTTTTCCTGAAAATAAAGAATCGAATATTAAATCTCCCCAGAAATACAAGGTTATAAAAATTATGATAAAAATTATTATCTCCGCTACTATTGCACTGAACAAGAGTGTTTTTACTTTTTTAAATTGTTTATTATTATAATTATTGCTTATCGCTGGATAAAATGCCATTAATATTGGTGAGCAAGCCATCGTTACAGATTTGCTAACCATATCATAAAGAGCTGCGTATTTTCCGGATAAATCATAATTAAGCATTTCCGCTATGATAAATCTGTCTGATACATTTAATGCCAAGGAAATACCGAGAAAAACAGTCACTGGAAATCCATAATTAAACAATCTCAAACTAAAAACTTTTAATTTATTGGTACGAACTGGATGAACCAATAATCTAACCAGCCATTTAATCTCAACTAACACAGGAAATAAAAAACTCAATAAAATTGATATTAATAAAATGAAGAGTCTATCTCCTTCCCAATTTGACTCAATAAAAAGTAATGGCAAAGAAATTAAAGTGACGGTTCTAAAAATTTCAAAAATCATTACTGTAATAGGTTTTACAATTGCCTGCTTTACAGATATTATCAAAGAGTATAAACCAGTAAAAAGAAAAATTAAAAAAATTAAAAAACAATTGAGTAAGGAAGTTGAAAATAAAAATAAAAATGAAATACTTAATACAATGCCAGCTAGAGAACTAAAGAAAAATAATTTGTAAACAGCAGCAATAAATTCATCTGAATTTTTATACTTACTATGAAAACGAAGTATTCCTTGATTCAACCACCCAAAGGAAAAAAGAACAAATAAGTTAATTGTATTTTGAATAATAGAAAACTGAGCAAAAATAGCAACATCAAAAAGTTTAACAACTAGGGGAATAAATAAAAATGATACAATGCCTGGAATAATAACTCCCAAACCATATTTAGAAGCATATTTTAATGTATTTATTAATTCAATTTTATTCTGTTGATTCATTCTACATTAATTTTATTTGAATCAGAATAGGTGAGTATATTTTACGATTACAGGTTTTAAATTCAAATTAACTTGCCAAAATTTTATTTTTTACTTTAATAAATAATAAAGTAGAGATTGCAATTATTAAAGCTAATAAACTGCCTATTATCGCTCCCTTCAATTTACCAACTTTCTTTTCTTCTAAAGGTAAAATAGGGGAATCAATAATTTGTATTAAAGGCTCATCTCTCAACAGTGACATTTTTGATATTTCTAAATTTTTTACAAGTTCACTATAAACTGTGTTTAATATTTCAATGTTTCTACGCTCTTTAATTTTTCCTACTTGTGCTTGCGCCATTACTATATTCTGTTGTGCATCTTCTAATCTAGCTGCTCCACCTAAAGCTCGATTCAATTCTATTTTAACTGAATCGGTTCGGTTTTGAAGCACAATTACATTTTTCCTAGATCTTTCAGTTTTAGTTTTAATATAAAAACTACTTACATTACTTACTAATTCTTCTACAAAATATTTCGTAAATAATTCATCTGTTGTTTCACAACTTACCGTTATAATATCTGTTTTTATATCTCGCTTTTCAATTCGTAAATTTTCTTTTAAAATATCATCGTAAATTAATCTTAACAAACTATCTTGAGTACGATTACAGTTTTTTCTTTCAATAGGAAAAATGAAATTTTTTGAATTTATTTTATCAAAATTCTCGGACAATTTATTTGAAATTACATATCGATTAATTAATAATTCTGATTGTGTATTTGGTAAAAATACCACCGAAGTAAATAAGGCTTTCTCAACCAGTAATCTTGATTTTAATAATTCAAGAATATTATCATTGGTAAAAACTCCTCCGCCATTGGAACCAATATTAAATCCGAATTGACTTGCAATTCCAGCGTAAGTGCTCATTGGACTAGTATCTTCCTCTTCCAAAACAAAATTTAATTCTGCTTTATAAATGGTCTTTTTAAATAATGAATAGCAAATTCCAAGTATGGCTCCAATAATTAATGCCATTAAGACAATTTTCCAGTTTTTTGAAAAATAAGATATCCAGCTTCTAAAATCCCCTAAAATTTCTGATAGAGAATTTCCGTTGTAGGTAACTTCATTGTTGGGTATGTTTTTCAACTTATCCACTTCTTTATTTTAAAATTGTCAAAATGGAAACTCCGATTAACGCTAAAGAACTTAGTCCAGTAGATATGCCTATAATTTCCTGAGTTGATAAATTTCTTTTTTCCGATTTAACAGGTACATAAACTTGACTTCCTGGATCAACTTTAGGAAAGGAGTTAATAAATAAAAAAGACTTCTTTGTTCCTTTTACCGTACCATTTGCATAAACTACATAAGTTTTCCTTTTAAACGCTCTTTCTGAAAATCCGCCTGCTTTATGGATGTAATGCCTAGCACGTTTACCATTAGAAACCCTTATAGAAATTGGAAATAAAACTGCTCCATTCACTTCCATAGTTTGAATAATAGATGGAATACTTATTTTATCACCTGGTTTTAAAATTAAATCATATTTTGATTTAGGATATTTTACAATTTTTTCTAACCTAATACCAACAAGTCCATTCCTTAAAGAATCCTTATTAT
>JBBQYA010000055.1:0-19564 GCA_038209155.1 Sphingobacteriales bacterium
ATATTTTTATCTGTTCCAGCATTTGCAGTTGGTGCAGAATTTACCGAGCCAGTGCTAGATCTTATAATTGATACATCATCGAAGTCTACTTCGCCATCATTATCTGTAACGGTAAGTCTAAAAACATACGTTCCAACTCCAATATTCGACAAACTAAGTGTAGAAGTATTTAATGCTCCAAGTGTGATGGTTGATGGCCCGCTTAGTTTTTTCCATGAATAAGAAACAATGGTTCCATCACTATCGGTTCCAATGCCTATTATGTTTACACTGTTTTGTAAACCTATTAATGTTTTATCCAATCCCGCATTGGCAATTGGTGCAACATTTGGCTCAGGAACTACAGTAATTGTAACATTTGAAAAAGAGGTATCCCCAGAATTATCAGTCACTGTAAGTCTAAAAACATAGCTTCCAATTTGTAGATTACTTAATTGTAGAGAGGCTATATTCTGTGCTCCCATTGTTGCGCTTGGTCCAGAAATCTTAGTCCATGAATAAGTCACAATTATACCATTTGGATCAGTTGCACTTCCAAAAAGAGTGGTAGAATTAGTAGGCAATGTCAAGGTTTTGTTTGCACCAGCAGAAACAATTGGCAAAACCCCTGGATTAGAATTAAAAGATTTGGAATATTGCAGCATCCAAGTATAAATATCATGTCCAGCACTTCCATTGTAAGTTTTTGTCCAAGCATCATGACCACCATTCGGATAAATAGTTTGAATAGCAGTCACTACAGGAGGTGGTTGGCAAGCGTTTATATTATTGATTGCATTAATAGTACCGATCGCCTGTACTGTACCATCGTTATTATTATGAAATCCCCAAACTGGTACGTTTGTCAGATTGCACATTCCACCTGAACTCCAACCTGAGATTGGAACTACAGCAGATACTTTATTTGGGTAGCCTGCGGCATAGGATAAAGTTCCAGCTCCACCCATACTAAAACCGGTCATGTAAATTTTACTTACCTCTACTCGGTTTTCCAAAATCATTTTATCTAAAAACTCATTAACAACCAATTTTGACCAACTTCCAGCATAAATATAAGTTTGTGGAGTTGCGATAATGAAAGGAAAATCTCTTCCACCATCTACTAATTTTGCTGGGCCATGTCTTTTTAAATTACCATAATTTAATGTTCCTCTTTCTCCTATTCCATGCAAAACAATCATCAATGGATAATTTTTTGTCGGATTTTTATAATATTCTTCTGGATAATATAATAAGTAACCATGCAAATTTCCATCACCCAAAGCAGGATTTGATGTATAACTCAGTTCTAGCTGTTTTTTAGGTAAAATAATAGTTTGCTTAAATGAATTGGAAGATAAAATTGTTCCATTTTCAGCAGTCAGATATACATAAAAAGTTGAGTTGTCTGTGAAACCTGTTAAATTAACGAAGGCAGAATCACCCAAAATTGTAAGAGTTCCATTTTTTTGTAAATTTCCATTGCCAATAGATAATGCTGCTGTTTTTACTGATGATGGGCTAAGAATATTTTGATCATTTTTATATACTGCATAATAAACCTTAGTTGCATTATTCGTTTTAACAGCTATATCGATGGTTTTTGCTCCATGAATTATTTTTGGAAAATTATTTTTCCAAGTTGGAGTAGTTTGAGAAAATCCTAAAAAAGAATTGAAAGTAAAAATTAGAAGACAAACTAATTTTTTTGTTAGCGTATTTGTAAAAATCATAAGGTAAAAATGAGAGAGTAAAACCTTTAAACTGTAATCTTTAAGCGTAGTATAGTATCAATTAAAAACCAATGTTTAGTATTTTAGAATTGAAGAACTTAAAATGTAATTAAATAATTGGATTTGTAATATTATTAAAATGTTAACGAACAGAGAGTTAAAAGAAAATTTTATGAGAATGCAGTTGTACTAATTAATTAAGAAATCAAGTTTAATTTAATTGCTTTTTCTGCCTTTTCAATAATCTGTGGTGTTGTCAAGTTTTGTGCCGAAAATGGTTCGAGCACCATAAGGCTAATCTTTTCGCCAAAACTTAATGGAAATTGACCATATTGAAAAATTTTCCAAGAATTATTTACGACCAAAGGAATAATTATAGCATTGGGTGCTTCTTTTAAAAGTGTACCAATTCCTCCAATAGAAAAAGTTTTTAAAATTCCGGTTTTTGATCTCGTTCCTTCTGGAAAAATTAATGCTCCCGAATTAGTTTTGTAAATTAATTTTCCTAATTTTTCTATTTCAGCCAGCGCTTGCGCTTTATCGTTTCTATTAATAACGGCTGCTCCACTATGTCTTAAATTGTAGGATATACTTGGAATTCCTTTTGCCAATTCAATTTTTGAAACAAATTTTAAATTCCATTTTCTTAAATACCAAATCATCATCGGAATATCGTACATGCTTTGGTGATTGCTAATCACGATTATTGGTTTCCCGCTTTCTATGTGTTGATTATTTATAAATTTAATTCTTGTACCTAGAGTTCGATAATTCTGCACTATAAAAAAATTTAGTATATCTACTGATCTTTTGTGTGCTTTTAGTCCATAAAAATTAAAGGCTATAACTTGTATAGGATGAAATATTAATAATAAAATGAAAAAAATAAGATAATGTATGGGTGTGAAAATAAAACCTAAAATTTTGTTCATAAAATATTTTTTAGGGCAATGTACACATGAAACTGTTAATTTGTAAAATGGAAATCACTCTCACCACACCAGCCATTCTATTTCCGGCAATTTCATTGCTATTATTGGCTTATACCAATCGATTTATGGCTTTGGCTTCTTTAATTAGAAGTCTTAAAACACAATATTTAGAAAATCATAATCCAAATATTATTGGACAGATTGATAATTTAAAAAGAAGAATTATTTTAATTCGTTATATGCAAGCTTTTGGGATAGCTGCATTTTTTCTTTGTGTGTTGAGTATGATGGTTCTATTTTTCAACGAACAGCTGATAGGTAAATATATTTTTGCAAGTAGCTTATTACTTTTAATGGTTTCACTTTATTTATCCTTCAGAGAAATCCATATTTCTGTAAATGCACTGAATCTTGAATTAAAAGATTTAGAAAAAATAAAGGATTTGTAAGAATAAAAAAAAACCAAAAAAAAACCCCGATGTCTCGGGGTTTTAATTTTTGTTTAATTAGATTTATTGTTTAATTAATTTATCTGAAACCACCTTATTTTCTGCTTCAACAGTGTACAAATAAACACCATTAGCAATAGAACTCAAATCAATTTCGATAAGTGAAATTCCTGAATTATATCTTGTTATTGATTTCTGCAAAACAATTTGACCTAAAGTATTCAACACTTTAACCATTACATCACTTGATTTTGTTAAATTAATTTCAAGATTTAATAAACCGGAAGTAGGATTTGGATACGATTTAGAAATAGAAAATAAATCATTTTTCAATTGACCCAATCCTGAAGTTAGGCTTAAAGCAGCAACGATTCTTGGATTAAAATAGCCTTGTAAAGTATCTACATATGATTTTCCTTTAGCAGCAGACATATTTGGATTTGTTGCCTTACTATTTCCGTTTAAAGTAGCACCACTATTTCCACCTGTTTGTGGACTTGCTACTAATGCCAAAACAGTTGCTTCGTCCCACCATTCCCAAGGACCTGCTTGTACAGTAGGATTTAAAACAATTGGAAACAAGTTTTTAATTCCTTCATTTATTTGATCTGCACGAACCGTGAATGGATCTACGAACGTTAGAGCATTAATTACATTGTTATTTCCTAAACGATTTGCTCTTGATACAACTCCTTTACTACCAGAAACATTTACAACAAAATCTCCCGTTGTAGGTACGATAACTTGTCCAAAATTGTAAGGAGCGAACGGATCAGTTTTAACATGTGCACAAGCCATTGGTACATCTCCAGCCTCTAACCAAGATGAATCTCCAATAGCTCCACCGAAGTTGATTGCCATTTGAACTTTACTAGAATAACCTTGATTGGTAGTAGGTAAACTGTTTAATTGTGGAATTCCTCCCTCACCATTAAAACCGCCTAAAGCAGCTTGATTAATATAAGAATTACCCGCAACTAATCCAAAGGGAACATTAGTTGTACTGCTTATAAATTTAGAAAGATTAATTTCAGAAACCTTATCTAATGTTGCGTAGGCTAGAGATACATATCCACCAGAACCTTGGCCAACCAAAATAATTTTGTTGGTATCAATTTTAAATCCATTATTATTAACCGTTGCATTTTGCTTAAAGTATCTTACGCACGATTTTGCATCTAGAATAGCTCTGTAAACAGCATTTAATAAAGTTCCAGTTCTGATGTCTTGACCTGCCGCTCCCACCGCAGTTGGAGCCCAACCAGTTCGGTATGAAGCAGCAACTGCAACATATCCTCTTTTTGCAAATTGACGACACATTTCTGATACTGTACTATCTTTTCTACTACCTGTAACTTGACCATTAATATACTGAGGCAAAAAACTACCCGTATGCAAATAAATAACTAGGGGTCTTAACAATGTGTTAGGATCTCCAACAGGTTCATAAACATCCATTCTTAAAGGAATTAAAGTTGGAGTTCCAGTAAGAACTGAGAAATTTCTAGCATAAGTAGTATCGTTAGTAACTTTAATTTGTGAAATAAAGTCGGCCTGCAAATAACGCTGTGCAAGGGCTGTATTAGCTCCAAATCCTAGAGTCAAAATAGCAGCGCTTAGTAAAAGTTTTTTCATATAAATTTTTTTTAGTTTTTAATCACCTAAAGTAGGTATATTTTAATTCCTTTCCTTAACGTACTTAAACGCAAAAATAAGGTTATCTTTCAAGAAGTGATTTGCTATAAACTTCATGGTATTGATTATTGAAAAGATCTGTAAAACCCAATAGAAACATAGTTTTTGTTTTAGATCCTGTCTTACCGAATTGATAAACCGTCAAACCGTAATTTCAAAAATAGTAGAACATTACAGCTAAATTTAAAAAATATAACTTTTAGGTTATTTATATTTTTCGCTAAAAAGAATATTTTTTATCATGCAAAAACAATCTTTTTAACGATTTCTTCTTGAAATAATTAAATTGTATTTATGTTTCCTTAAATATAGAGCGACAAAATAATATGGTTTTAACATTTATTATATTTAAACCAGATTAAAAAAAATTTCTTTTTTTAGGTATATTTTATTTTCTACCTAAATCTACTAAGACAGAAAAATATGCTAATCTTCCGATAAGTGGCCCACCATAAACTTCATAATGTTCATTATTCAAAAGATTAGAACAGCCTAGTTTAAAGGTTGATTTTATTTTAGGAATGGTTTTACTGATTTGAGCATCTAACAAATCGTAATTGGGAACAAAACCTGTAAACTGAGGAGAACCCTCAAAAATATAGCCTTCAACCCATTTATAATTGATACTAAAACCAATATTTCGTAAGGTAATAGGTCCAATTTTTTGGAAAATATCCCTCCCGGTAATACCAATATTGAATTTATGTTCAGGAGTATTGAAGGCCGGAATAATGGGATCTTGATTATCTGACAAATTTAATTTATTGAAAGAATAATTTCCATTTATCGAATAAAAATTCTTGAAAAAATAATTTAACCCTACAGAAAATCCTTGCGTGGTTACAATACCATTTGCATTGGCTGCTACTCTAAAAGCTTGAAGATCAGAAATACTTAAACCAAATTGGGTGGTAAAATCTACATCTGCACCGATTTTAAATCCAATAAAATTTTTGTATCTGCTGAAATAATAACTTCCATCTATAAACAAGCGATTGAATAATGAAGTTCTGTACCCTAATTCTATGGATTGAACTTGCTCTGGTCTAATTTTTTCAACATTAAAATATTCCAACGTATCTGGCTTTTGAGAGTTTAATAAATTTATTAGTGAAGGAATGGTAACTAAAGAATCGATGCCATTTATATTTCCAATCAAGATAGCAGTACCTACATTATAATATAAATACTGATCAGCGAGTGTTGGATTTCTAATAGCTGATGAAAGAGATAATCGTGCTATATTTTGCGTGTTAAACGTATAAACCGCAGACGCTGCTGGCGAGAACAGCATATTAAAGTTTTCGTTTTTATCTATTCTTCCGGTGAAATTAACCTTTAGTTTTTCTGCCAAAAATCTTTTTTCTAAACCCAAATAAATTCCAAATTCTTGATTGGTAATTACATTTCGTTTAAAAGTAGTATCGGCTCTGGTGGAATCTATTGGAGTTATGGTTCTAACCAGAGTATCACTGAAAATAGTTCCTTCTGATTGAGGGGTGTAAATTCTGTAATTTCCACCAACAGTAATCTCTGCAAATTTTGGTGAAAATTTTCTTTCTGCTTGTATGTTGTACAAAGCTGATCGATCTATAAATCGGGATCCTCCTTCGCCAAAAGCACTTTTACTTATTATACTTTTAAATGCTGTGTCAAAGGAAAACGTACCAGGTTCCAAAAATGCAAATTCTCCAATATTTGCTCTGTTGGTTGTATCTGCGGTTGTTCTTGCTTCATCATGAAAGCGTTGTAAATCGTTATAATAGTTTTCAAATAAAAATGGGTAAATCTGATTTTGAAATTGCAGAAATCCTTCTGGAGTAGCTGGAAAATTTTCTCTTTTAGGAGCTTTCGGATCTGTATCCAATATATTTTGGAAGAAAGGATTTCCATTTTGACTCCAATAATTTCTGTAGTATCCAGACCATTCTGTAGTTGTTTTTGATTTTTGTTGCAACAATAAAGAGGTGAAAACTGCATCATAAGAATTTCCTGCATTTTCGTTCGTAGAAAATGCTCTGATGAAAAACTTGTCGTTTCTAAGTTCTATCCTGTTTTGTAAAAAGGTAATATCTTTTAAACTATATCTATTATCGCCTTGGTAAACTGTAGTTCCTGTTCCAAAGTTTACAGCGTAAATTAGTTCTGTGTTTTTTGCTTGACTTACCTTATAGTGAACAGCTCCGCCTAACTTTAAATTTCTGGTATCATAATCTACAATATCTTCTTCTTTGTAACCGGTTCTGTACCTTATATTTAGTCCTGGCAAGGCTCTTGGCAATCCAGAATCATCATTATCATTATTATATTCATCTCCATAAATATTTACTGCATCAAAACCACCTGGATTTCTTGCATCAGATAGACTTACGTCTGTTGGAGCATAATTGGTAGCACGCCAATCATCTGCTCGCAAATAGAAAATATTAAATTTATAGGCTAAAAAATCTAGGCCTTTTTTATTTTTAAAAGCTTGTGCCCATCGTACTGCACTTTCCGAAAGTCCTCTTTCTCCTACTTTGCTTGTAAAACTTAACCCTTGGTGTACAAATGGACTTTTTGTATTCATACTGATGACTCCATTGAAAGCATTTGGTCCGTACATTGCAGAACTTGCTCCAACTATAATATCCACTTTTTGAACGTCCAATTCCGAAGCACCCAAAAAATTACCTAACGAAAAATTCAATCCTGGTGCTTGATTGTCTACCGCATCTATAATTTGTAGCGACCTTACTGGGGAGGTACTATTAAATCCTCTTGTGTTTATTATTTTGAAACCAATACTTGCAGAAAGCATATCCACGCCTTTCAATTGTCCTAATCCTTCGTAAAAGTTCGCAGCTGGTGTTTCTTTTATTGCCATTAAATCTAAAGATTCTACGGTAAGAGGAGATTCTTTTTGTTTTTCACTCAGCCTTTCCGAAATCACCACAATCTCTTTTCCTGCTATGGATGATTCGTCCATAGAAACAAAAATAGGAACCCCAGCAGAAAATTTTACCGTTTTTGTTTTATATCCAATATATGATATCACCAAACTATCGCTACCAGCTGCATCCGTTTTAAACCTAAAATTTCCATCGAAATCTGTTCTACTTCCATTGCTTGTTCCTTTTTGAGTAACAGATGCGCTTACCAAACCTTCTTTAGAATTCCGATCAGATATAGTCCCAGAAGCTTCTTGTGCTATACTTTTTGCCGAACAAAATAAACAGGAAAAGAAAAATATTTTATTAATTATTGAAAATGGTTTCTTTAAATAATGAAGTATGTTTTTTATCATAAGGTTGAATAAAAATGATTTTTTATAAACTACATCTTGCTAACTGAGTTCCAGCCTTGAGCCTTCAATTCATGAATAATATTACTTTTAGATTGCATAAGTATTCCTTCGCTTTCATCGGTAATGTAGCCAATAATACTAATATCCATATTATTTTTAATTATTTCGTAATGCTCTTGATTTAGTGTAAAAAGTAATTCATAATCTTCTCCTCCATTCAATGCACAAGTAGTTGGATCCAAATTAAACTCTCTAGCAGTATCGTAAGTCATTGGATCAATGGGTATTTTTTCTTCGTAAAGCACACATCCCACTTTTGATTGTTTACAAATATGAATTATTTCTGATGCCAAACCATCCGAAATATCAATCATTGAAGTTGGAAGAATCTTTTTATCCTCAAAAAATTGAATAATATCCTCTCGTGCTTCTGGTTTGAGTTGCCTTTCTACAATGTAATCTTTCCCCTCTAAATCTGGTTGTATATTTGGATTGGTTAAAAAGACTTGCTTTTCTCTTTCCATTAATTGTAAACCAACATACGCAGCACCTAAATCTCCGCTCACGCAAAGTAAATCTCCTTTTTTTGCTTTATTTCTATACACTATTTGCTCTTCATTTGCATATCCAATAACGGTAACAGAAATTACAATTCCTTTTTGAGAAGAGCTAGTATCGCCCCCGATTAAGTCTATTCCATATTTTTCGCAAGCCAATTGTGCACCAGCATAAAATTCCTCCATAGCTTCTAAAGAAAAACGATTAGAAATTCCGATAGAGATCGTGATCTGCTTTGGTTGTGCATTCATGGCATATATATCCGATAAATTTACAATCACTGATTTATATCCAAGATGTTTTAATGGACTATAGGAAAGATCAAAATGTATATCTTCCAATAATAAATCGGTAGAAATTAATATCTTTTTTCCCTCTGCGTTTAAAACTGCAGCATCATCTCCAATTCCTTTTTCACTACTTGTGTTTTTTAAAGCAAAGTTTTTAGTCAAATGATCAATCAATCCAAATTCACCTAATCTTCCTAATTCGGTTCTTCCTGTATTTTCAAACATATATTTTTATTAAAGTCCTAATTTTTCTGATATTTCTAGCATCCTATCGATAGGTGCTTTTGCGTTTTTAAGAATAAAATCTGAAAGTATAATTTCTGGTAATTCATATTTCATACACACATATAATTTTTCTAAGGTATTTCTTTTCATGTGCGGACATTCATTGCAAGCACAATTATTATTTGGTGGCGCCGGAAAAAATTCTTTTTCTGGCGATGATTTTTCCATTTGATGTAATATACCCGCTTCTGTAGCTACAATGAATTGTAAAGCTGGATTATTCATTGTGTATTTTAATAATCCAGTAGTCGATCCAATATAATCTGCTAATTCTAAAACGCTTTCTTCACATTCTGGATGCGCAATCACTTTCGCCTCCGGATACCTATTTTTTAGCTTGGTTATTTTTTCTCTCGAAAATATTTCGTGAACCATACAGGCTCCATTCCATAAAACCATTTCTCGACCAGTCAATTTATTAATGTAAGCTCCTAAGTTTTTATCAGGCGCAAATATTATTTTTTGACTTTTAGGCAAACTTTCTACAATCTGAACTGCATTGGTGCTTGTGCAAACTATATCAGTTAATGTTTTTAATTCTGCAGAGCAATTTATATAGCTAATAACCAAATGATCTGGATATCTCTGCTTAAATTTTTCGAATAAACCTGCTGGACAAGTATCTGCTAGTGAACAACCTGCTTTTAAATCCGGAAGAATAACTTTTTTTGTTGGAGATAATATTTTAGCAGTTTCTGCCATAAAATGCACACCAGCAAATACTATTATATCTGCCTTCGTTTTAGCAGCTTCCTGAGACAAACCCAAACTATCTCCTATATAATCTGCTACGTCTTGTATTTCGCTTTCTTGATAATAGTGAGCAAGAATAACAGCATTTTTTTCTTTTTTTAATATATTTATTTCCTTCACCAAATCTAAATTTGGATCTATTTTTATTTCCAGAAATCCTTTTTTGACTAAATCTTCCTTATTCATTGTACTTATTCACACTATAATTTAATTATAAAAATTTATTTAAAAATCATTTACCCTTTATTAAGATGTTAATATCGTTGATAAAAATATCATAAAGCTATTGTTTTATTGATATCAATTAATTTGTTAACATATTCTTAACGTTTAATTAATATTAGTGGCTTGTTTTTCAAATACATAAATTAAATACAAACATTGTAAAAATTGTGGGTTGTTTATTGTTTTATAAGTTTGCAATTGTTAATGAATGACATTGTTTCGTGTAATTATAAAGTAAAACTAATTTGAATATTGAAACCGAAATTTATTTCAATTAATAAAAATTAGTTGCTCTCTATTTGCTTACACAAACTTAACATTAGATATACAGTTATTAACATAAAGTTTATAATAGAGATAAAATTAAAATGCGAAAAGTTGATTTTTTGGTAATAGGTTCGGGTATAGCAGGTTTAAGCTTTGCTTTGAAGGCAGCAGAATACGGTAAAGTTTGTATCGTAACTAAATCTAATGAAGACGAATCTAACACAAAATATGCACAAGGCGGTGTTGCGGTTGTCTTAGACAAATCAGATTCTTTTGAGAAACATATCAGCGATACTTTGATAGCCGGTGATGGATTATGTGATGAAAAAATAGTTGAAATAGTGGTTCGTGAGGCTCCAGACAGAATAAGTGAAATAATAGCCATGGGAACTAATTTTGACAAAACGAATTCAGGAAATTATGATTTGGTAAAAGAAGGCGGGCATAGTGATAGTAGAATTCTTCATTATAAAGATATTACAGGTTTCGAAATCGAACGTTCTTTATTAGGTCAAATTCATAAAAATCCAAATATTGAAATTCTCACTCATCATTTTGCTGTAGATTTAATTACGCAACATCATTTAGGAACAGATGTAAGTAAAGCAAAAGCAAATGCAACTTGTTTTGGAGTTTATGTTTTGAATAATGAAACTCAAAAAGTGGAAAGAATAATTAGTAAAATAACCTTAATGGCAGCTGGCGGTGCCGGTCATGTTTACCGAAGTACCACCAATCCTACTATAGCTACTGGCGATGGTATTGCTATGGTTTATAGAGCAAAAGGTAGGGTTAGAAATATGGAATTTATTCAATTTCACCCTACTGCACTTTATAATCCCGGTGAATCACCTTCCTTTTTAATTTCCGAAGCTGTGCGCGGTGCTGGAGGAATATTAAAAACAGCCAAAGGAGATGAGTTTATGCAAAATTATGATCCTAGGAAATCTTTAGCTCCTAGAGATATTGTAGCAAGAGCGATAGATTCTGAGATAAAAAAGAGTGGAGACGATTTCGTTTATTTAGATATTAGACATATTAAAAAGTCTGAAATTCTAGCCCATTTTCCAAATATCTATGCTAAATGTTTAAGTATAGGAATAGATATGTGTAAGGATATGATTCCTGTAGTTCCTGCTGCGCATTATATGTGTGGTGGAGTTCTGGCTGATGAAACAGGAAAAACGACAATAAAAAATTTATATGCTTGCGGAGAGTGCGCCTCAAGTGGTTTACATGGAGCTAATAGATTGGCTAGTAATTCTTTAATAGAAGCATTAGTTTTTTCTCATAGAGCATTTTTAGATTCTTATCAAAACTTTAGCACTATTCAATTTAATAATGAAATTCCAGAATGGGATGAATTTGGAACTACACAGCCTAACGAATATATATTAGTAACTCATAATTTAAGAGAACTGCAAAGTATTATGAGTGATTATGTTGGAATCGTTCGCTCAGATTTTAGGTTGGAAAGAGCTCACAATCGACTTAAATTTCTGTTTGAAGAAACGGAGGAATTCTACAAAAAAACAACACTTTCTGTTAAATTATGTGAATTAAGAAATTTAATACAAGTTGCCTACACTATTGTGAAAGCTGCAAAACTACGGCAAGAAAGTAGAGGATTGCATTTTACAACCGATTATCCAGCAAAGAATGATAAATTAATTACAGACACTATATTTTAAAATATGCCATTAATTCAAGCAGTTCGAGGATTTTACCCAAAAATTGGAGAGCAAACATTTATTGCAGAAAATGCGACAATTGTAGGTGAAGTAGTTATCGGTAAAGGATGCAGTATTTGGTTTAATGCTGTCATTAGAGGTGATGTAAACAGTATTATAATTGGAGATTCAACTAATATACAGGATGGAGTTATCGTACATGGAACGTATGAAAAGGCAAGTACTTTAATCGGAAATAATGTTTCTGTTGGTCACCGAGCACTAGTTCATGGCTGTACAATTCATGATTTTGTTTTAATAGGTATGGGCGCAATAGTAATGGACGACGCCGAAGTTCAAAGCAATTGTATAATTGCTGCTGGGTCTGTTGTGTTGCAAAATTTTATCTGCGAATCAGGTTATTTATATGCTGGCATTCCTGCCAAAAAAATAAAGAAATTAACAGATGAGCAATTACTATTGCTTCAAAAATTACCAGCCAATTATCAATTATATGCTTCTTGGTTTTAATTTAATTCAATATATAGTTAATATCTAAATCCCAATTCGCCCTTAATTTAATTTCTCCTTTATAATAAAGAATTTCTTCTGGCTGCCTTTTTTTCATATAGTTTCCAGTATCCCAAATCCCATTTCTATTTTCATCCTTCACTGTAGATAATTTATAAAGTCCAGGGGCTAGAGTCATAAAAGCTAAGGTTGTATCCGAATTAATTACAACTTGATTTAGTACTACATTTTTTTCATTTTTTAATTGAACAATATATTGTAATGAATCAGATTTTTTTAATTTAATAGATAAATTTCCAAAGTCAGTTTCATTAGCTAATCTAAATTTAAATAAGCTACTATCATTTTCTATTTTGTTGATAAAAGTACCCTTATCTATAATTAAAGTATAATTAGTTTTTTCTTTCCAAGAATAGTTTATTTGAACTTTTTTTCTTTCTTCTCCAATATCTTCTATTATGTATTTAATTATTTCAGTAGAATCTTCTATTAATTTTATTAACTCATAATTACTAGTTTCATAAGCTTTAGATAATTCTAAAATTAATGGCTCATTTGGTTTAATTAAATTTCCATTAATTAAATTACTCTTAAAAGAAATAGAACTTTTTTTAATAATTTTTTTATTCTGAATTCTTAGGAAAACTGTATCGTTAATCATTCCTTCTGCTGAAACAATTACTCTCAAAGAGTCAATTATTTCTTCATCAAAATTAACTACCACACTATCATTTTCTGTATTGAAGTCGAAACTCTTTCCGATACTATCGATACTTAGATTTGGATATTCTAATTTTAGATTTTTTACAGGATTGTTAAATTTTAACAAAAGTTTAGAATTAGAATATTTTTTTTCTATCAACTTTAGAACAGTTCCTCTCTCTTGAAATAAGTTTAAAACAATTCCATTTTTGATAGAGTCCAATATTATATCATAGCTTAAAAAACCTATTTTTTCATTACCCGAATTATATTTTAAATTATTATCCGTTTCTAAAAGCGCAATTATTCGGTAAGTTTTATTTTTTAAATTTTGGAATTCGAAACTTCCGTCTTCTCCAGTATTCAAATAAGCTAAAGGTTTTAAATTATAGATTGCAGAATCACTTAGATTATCATATAAAAGAACTTTTGTTTTCGGTATTGGATTTCCGCTTAGTACATCAATCACATTACCAGCAAGTTTCATAGAGTCTAGCTCATTACCAGTCGAAAAAACATAATTGAAATTATTCAGAGCATTGCCTTCTCTAGTGTCTTTGATAGATGAACCGAAGTTAAAAGAATAAGTGGTATTGGGTTGTAAAGTATCTTTTAATAAAATAGTAATCTTTTTTTTCTTAATATTTATTTTGGGTTCATTCTCTATTATTGGACTAATAATAAATTGATTTTTATCTTCATCTATCTTTATTAATTCATCAAAAATCAAGGTAAACTCACTGACATTCACGTTTTTAGAAAATTCTTTTGGTATTGCCTTTAATAGTGTTGGTGATGTAACATCCTTCTCACCTCCACTTGGCGAAACAATACTTGCACAACTCGATAATAAGAGAATGATCAAGAAAAAAAAATTTTGAGCGATTCTCACAGCTTTGTAAGGTCAGTTTTTAATGATTTATCTTGAAATATGAACCATTAAAACAGAAATATCTGAAGGAGAAACCCCTGAGATTCTAGAGGCATGGCCAAGAGTTCGAGGTTTTACTTTAGTCAATTTTTCTCTAGCTTCTTTAGAAAGTGATTTTAAATCATGGTATTCAAAATCATCTTTAATAAATACATCTTCCATTTTTTTCATTTTTTTCACCATCTCGTTCTCCTTTTCAAAATAGCTATCATATTTCACTTTGATTTCGGCTTGCTCAATTATTGCTGGTGGATATTGTTGAATTATTTTTTTTAATCCATCATGAGCTTTTGCTAAATCTAAAATGGAGAGCTGAGGCCTTAATAAAAGATTATGAAGTTTTACCGTTTGGTTTAAACTTGCAGTCCCCATTTCTTCCAGCAACCGATTTATACCTCCTGCTTCTATTTTGGTGTTTTTAAGAAAATCTATTATAGAGTCTGCACCTCTAATTTTTTCTTCTACTTTCTGTAATCGATCTTTGGAAACACAACCTAAATCAAAAGCTTTTTTTGTTAATCGAATATCAGCATTATCTTGCCTTAATAGTAATCTATGCTCAGCTCTAGAAGTAAACATTCTATAAGGTTCTTCGGTGCCTTTCGTTACCAAATCATCTACCAGAACTCCGATATACGAATCGGTTCTATCCGCAATAAAGGCTTCCTTACTATTAATTTTTAGATGTGCATTTATGCCAGCTACAAAACCTTGACAAGCTGCTTCTTCATATCCTGTTGTTCCATTTATTTGACCCGCAAAATATAAATTTTCGATTTGCTTGGTTTCCAAAGTTAAACTTAACTGAGTTGGCGGAAAATAATCATACTCTATGGCATATCCAGGTCTAAACATTTTCACATTCTCAAATCCTTCTATTTTTTTCAATGCCTTTAGTTGTATATCTTCTGGCAGAGAAGTAGAAAATCCATTCACATAAACTTCCACTGTATTCCAACCTTCCGGTTCTACAAATATTTGATGTCTATTTCTATCAGCAAAACGATTTATTTTATCTTCAATCGATGGACAATATCTTGGACCCAAGCCTTGTATTCTTCCAGTAAACATCGGAGATTTTTCAAAACCTTCTTTTAGCAGATCATGAACTTCAGTATTAGTATAAGTTATATGGCAACTCCTTTGATTTTTTACCGCCTCTGTATCTGTATAAGAAAACTTACTGGGGTTTTCGTCTCCTTTTTGTTCTTCCATAGCTTGATAGTTCAGAGACCTTCCATCCACTCTTGGTGGTGTTCCTGTTTTCATTCTACCTGCTTCAAAGCCTAGCGAAACTAATTGTTCAGTGATACCAGTTGCTGCTTTTTCAGCGGTTCTGCCACCACCAAATTTCTTTTCTCCAATATGTATAACTCCATTTAAAAATGTCCCACTCGTAATCACTACACTTTTAGCATAAATTTTTAATCCCATTCCAGTGACAACACCCATTAATTTACCTTTCTCAATAATTAATTCTGAAATCATATCTTGCCAGAAATCAATATTTGGAGTTCTTTCAAGCATTAATCTCCACTCTTCGGCAAATTTTTGCCTATCATTTTGAGCCCTAGGACTCCACATAGCTGGGCCTTTACTTCTATTTAGCATTCTGAATTGGATGGTACTTTTGTCAGAAACTATTCCTGAATACCCACCCATTGCATCTATTTCTCTTACAATTTGTCCTTTTGCAACTCCGCCCATCGCTGGATTGCAACTCATTTGTGCAATAGTTGCCATGTTCATTGTTACTAGCAAAACCTTCGATCCAAGATTTGCGGCAATAGCAGCAGCTTCGCATCCCGCGTGACCAGCCCCAACTACAATTACGTCATATTTATCAAACATATTTTCTTTTGTTCCACGTGGAACGTTATTTTTTATTCACTTAGTTCCAACCAACGATCCGTTTTTTTAGAAATATTGCCTTCTATATATAATAACTCATCTGATAAAGCTCTTATAACAATATGTTCCAAATCTCCAGTGGATAACTTATTTGTCAAATCCTGTTTTTTATTCTCTAATTCAGCTATCTCGGTTTCTAAAGATTCATACTCTTTTTTCTCTTTGAAACTTAATTTTTTTTTATCGCTGCTTTCTTTTGAAAAAACTTCTTTGCTATTTACCGGCTCGTATTTCTTTATAATTTTTGCAGAAACTTCTGCGATTTCTTGTGTTTTCTCCTTATAATTTGAATAATTGCCTGGATAAAAAGCTATTTTTCCTTCCTCTTCAATGGAAAAAATTTGATCTACCAAACTATCTAAAAAATATCTATCGTGTGAAACAATTATTAAACATCCTTGATAATTTTGTAAAAAATCTTCTAAAACATTTAGCGTTGCAATATCAAGATCGTTTGTTGGCTCATCTAAAATTAAAAAGTTAGGATTTTTTATCAGTACTCTTAGTAAATGTAATCTTTTCTTTTCTCCTCCACTTAATTTCTTTACCTGAGCCTGTTGCACTGGAGGTGCAAATAAAAATTGAGTTAATAGTCGCGATGCTGATAAAGTACTTCCATCACCCATTATTATGTGTTCTGCAACATCAGTTATGATGTCAATTACTTTTGCTTCTTCGTTAAATTGTAAACCCTGTTGATCGTAATAGCCGAATACTGTAGTTTCACCCGACTCTATTTTGCCTGAATCTGGTAAGAATTTTCCAGTGAACATGTTTAATAAAGTAGACTTTCCAGACCCATTCTTACCAACTAAACCTATCTTATCAAACTTCTTGAATACATAAGAAAAATCATAAATAACTTTTTTATCATTAAAAACTTTAGAAATATGAGAAACCTCCAAAATCTTTTTACCTTGTCTGGCAACTTGAGTACTTAAATTTACGGTGTCGGTATTTAAAGTGTTTTTTGTCTTTTTTTCTAAATCGTAAAAAGCATCAATTCTAGCTTTAGATTTTGTAGATCTTGCTTGTGGCATTCTACGCATCCAATCTAATTCTTTTACATAAAGATTTTTAGCCTTATCTACGCTCATTTGTTCTTGAACGTTTCTTTCTTGTTTTTTTTCTAAATAGTAGGAATAATTACCTTTGTATGAAACTAATTCTCCCCTATCCAATTCTATGATTTCGTTGCTCACATTATCTAAAAAATATCGATCGTGAGATACTACCATAAATGTCTTATCCGACATAGACAAGTATTCTTCTAACCATTCTATAATTTCTAAATCCAAATGGTTTGTCGGCTCATCCATTAATAATACATCGGGCTCAGTAATTAATGCTTTTGCAATGGAAACTCGTTTTTGCAAACCTCCAGATAGACTGCTAACCAAAGTATTAAGTTCTTCAATACCAAGTTTTGATAATATATTTTTTATTCTGCTTTCCAAATCCCAAGCATTGTATTCCTCCATTAAACTTAAAACGTCTGCCATCTCATCATGATCAGAATGCTCTTCATCTTCTAACATTAATTCATACCTTTTCACGGTATTGATAAGAGGATCTGTAGAATCAAATATATTATCTATTATACTTTTATCCAAGTTAAGTTCATGATCCTGAGACAAATAAACTATTTTGATAGCCTTATTGTGCACTACAGTTCCTTGGTCAGGATTGATTTTTTTTGCTAATATTTTTAATAAGGTTGATTTACCAGTTCCATTTTTTCCAATAAATGCAATTCGCTGACCCTGTGTTAAACCAAAATTTAAATTTTTGAATAATTGTCTTTCCGAAAAGGAAATACTTAAATTCTCTGCTGATAAATAATTCATTTAATACAAAGTAACAATAGAAAATGCGAAATAGCTAATATGATACATGATTTTTACTCATATTTTGAAATTTTAAAATGTTTTCGGCTCGTAGATTATATTCATTATTAGCTTATTATAGTTAATTTTTAAATTGTTTTTAAAATATTTTTTGAAATGAAATTTAAACTATCTACTTTGCACATTATTTATATAATTCAAATTATTCTTTTTTTAATTAATATTATGAAATTAAACTTTTACAAAAATCTTAGACTTTTAACTTTTGCTTTCACTTTATTGATCTTGGGTCAATTTTCTGCAAATGCTCAAGTAGGCTCTACTTACGGCTTTAGTCAAACCTCAGGAACATTTACTCCTTTCATTGGGGGAACTGTTTTAGGTGTATCTACTAACGATGATCAGAGTTTTACTGGTTTAACAACTGCTTCAACAACTGGAATAGGTTTTCCAATTGGTTTTACATTTAGATATAATGGAACAGATTATACCAGTTTTGGTGTGAATTCAAATGGTTGGATTAAACTAGATACTACTTTTTTTAATGTACCAAATGCTACTTTACCAATTAGTTCAGCAAATGCAAATCACGTAAACATTATTGCAGCTTTTGCAAGAGATTTACAAGGAAAAGCGAATTTAGGAGAATTGAGCTATGGTTTAGAAGGAGTTTCGCCAAACCAAACTCTAGTAGTTCAATGGTTGAATTATGCAAATTTTGGACAAACTACAAATCCTTTAGACACACTAAATTTTCAAATTAGATTAAATGAAACGCTAAATAGTATTGATATTATTTACGGATCTTTTGATCTTGGAACTTCCAGAGCAGTTCAAGTTGGTGTAAAAGGCGCATCTACTACTGATTTTTTAAATAGAACAACTACTACCGATTGGAATGCAACTGTGGCAGGAGCAACTAATGCTGCAACTTGTTCAATAACAAGCTTAATTTTACCCTCAGACGGTTTAACCTTTACTTTTTCTCCACTTGCTGGAGATATTGATCCACCTATTATTACTAATATTACAGTTAATCCTTTAGCAAGCTGTTCTGCAGTAGCACACACAATAGGTGCAGACATAACAGATGCTTCTGGAGTGGCATCAGCAGAAATTATTTATACTTTAAATGGCGTTTCCCAACCAAATATACCAATGACGGGTGTTGGTAGTACGTATTCAGGAACAATCCCATCATCTGGATCTAATAATGTTTCATATTCTATTAGAGCAATAGATTCAAGTCCAAACGCAATAGTTGGAAATGCAGTAGGTGGGACATATCAAGATGCTTATTTAAGTTTAAATTCTGGCCCTGATCAATTAATCAATGCAGGAAACAGTGCAATCTTATCTGCATCAGCACCTTTATTGACTACTGTTAGAATAACTGAGGTTATTTTATTTGGAGGAGTATTTGGTGGAATTGGTTCTCAGACATCGTATCCATCATATATGCCCGCATCAGTTCAAGATGATAATTTTGAAATTACAAATTTAGGTACAGATCCAGTTGA
>JBBQYA010000056.1:0-19246 GCA_038209155.1 Sphingobacteriales bacterium
AAATGTACAATCATTGGGTATAAAATGTAGATAATAAAAGATTTAACTATTTAAATTATAGATAATTAAGATTTCATTTTGGTTTGTGTTATTTTAAAATTGAAACTGATTTTGGTCATCTTGTTTCTTTATGCTCACGACTTATTTACAGAAATCATAATCCACGTCAAAATCTCAAAATAAAATCTAATCCAAAAAAACTTATTAATTATGTTTTTTAAGAACACAACTTTAAGCTAAAATTTAGTTACGATTAGTTTTTAGGAATTAAAAAAGAGAATTGAGAATTTTTCTAAGATGGAAAAAATTCAAGAAAAATGGAGTGGTCTGGATAGGATTCGAACCTATGACCGACGGTTTAGAAAACCGTTGCTCTATCCAACTGAGCTACCAAACCTAATTAAAGTTTTATTTTCGTCGGGGTGGCAGGATTCGAACCTACGACCTCCTGGTCCCAAACCAGGCGCGATACCGGACTACGCTACACCCCGAAAACAGAGTGACAAAAGTAGAATTAAAATTGTAAGTCTGAAACTTTTTTTAAAATATATTTTTTGTTCTTAAAAACACTGAATTTGAACGATTAGAGCACTAATTGAATAAAAGCTGTTGATTTTGCTGAATTTTGAAAACTGAAATAAAATACCTTTAAATTATGCAAATTAATAGCTTTCTAAGTTCGTATACAAGCATCGAAAAAATCTATATTGCTTATTATCAATCGGAAAGTATTCGCAATAAAAAATATAAGTTTTTGGTATTTTCATATATTTACACCTACATATTACCAAAAAAAACATTTTTCACAAACCAATGAAAACCTTATCTAAATTTATTATTCTTATTATTTTATTATTCTTTTTTCAAAAATCTAATGCAAACATCCCTTTAGATTCAGCATTAAACAGTAGAATAACCAATTTAAATTCAATTAAAACTCAATTATTAAGTTACCAAAGTTATTTTCAGCAGGCTTTTGACTTAGTCTCTCGCTATAAAGAAAATGAAGGAATTAAAAGCTATTTAAATGCAATAGAAGCATTAAATGCTGAAACACAAATTATAAACATCTCTAATTATGAATTATATGAGCTTCATTATTTACTTAAATATTATCAAAACAATATTTTAGAAAAAGAGGAAAAAGAAATTGGGCAAAAATTATTTCTCGGGATTATAAAAGGCGATTTAAAAGATGATCTTGAAATGGTAAATAGATGTTTGCTAAATTATCCTAAATCAATATTTGCAAGAAGATTGAAAATATATTATGCTTCGCAATTTGATCAAAGAAATTTGTTAAAATATTTAGACAAAGAACTTATAAAGTACCCAAATGATGTTAGCTATTTATTGTTGAGGGGTCAATGTTCTTATCTAATTAATGAAAGAAGGCAATCGATTAACTATTTTAAGAAAGTAATACAATTAGCTCCAGAAAACGGATATTCTTATTACTGCTTGGGTTTGATTTATTTGGAATTATCAAATTTTCCTTATGCAATTGAAAATCTAAATGCAGCTGTAAAAATGTATCCTAAATATACTTCGGCATCTTTTTTAAAAGCCAGCCTTTACTTTGATCAAGAAAATTACACTACTTCTATAAAAGAATTCAAGCAAATCATGAAAGTCAATCCGGAATTCACCTATGGATATTATTGTATTTCTAATAATTTTTTAAAATTAGATAGTTTAGATAGTGCACATCATTATATAGATAAATACAATTCTGAAATTTCTGATTATGCTGATAGCTATTTTTTAAAAGCAAAAATATATGAAGAACAGGAAAAATTAAGTTTAGCTATTCAAGAATTCTCAAAAGCAATTTACATAAGCCCTGAAAACATAAAATATATAGTTAACAGAGGAGAAGCTTTTGAAAATGCAGAAAATATAGATTCTGCAATGATGGATTTTGTGCGTGCTAATACTATTATCGAAAACAAATCTTACACATTAAGCAAAATTGGTGATTGTCATTTGTTCAAAAAAAACTACCAAAAAGCTATTGATTTTTACACAGAAGCTATGAAAAAGGGCTTCTCTCAAATTCAGGGATATTATAATATAGGAAGAGTTTATTCTGCTCAAAAGAATTACGAAACTTCCAATAGATATTTCTTGAAGGTAATAAAGATAAATCCTAAAAGCACACGATCTTATTTCAATTTAGGACTGAATTTTTCTAGAATGAAAGATTATAATTCTTCTATAATGAGTTATCAAAAAATACTTACAATAGATAGTTTAGATTATTCTGCTTGGGGTAATATTGGTTGGAGTTATTATTGTTTAGGAGAATTTGAAAAGTGCATAGAGAATTCTGAAAAGGCAATTTCTATAGATGAATCAGCGGTTTATGCAATGTTTAATATTTGTATTTCTACTTTAAGATTGGGAGAATTTGAAAAATCTAAAAAACTTTATATTGATTATTTGACCCTTTGCAAAGAAAAAAATTACAAAGTAAATGAAGGTTCTAGAACTGACTTATTTGATTTAATAGAAAAGAATATATTGATAACAGAATCTAAATTTATTTTGGATACTATTTTTAAAGATACTTCCATTTCTGAGTGAATATTTGTTTGGAAGTTTTTAATGATTTAAAAATTAATCATTTAACTTAATATTCAACTTTTAGGGGCTTCAAATGAAAATCGAATTTTTCTAAAAGACCATTCTATCAACATTCATCACCCAAAAAAAATCCTGCAATTGCAGGACTTACAAATTAATTGCGGAGAGAGAGGGATTCGAACCCTCGGTACCGTTGCCAGTACGACAGTTTAGCAAACTGTTCCTTTCGGCCACTCAGGCATCTCTCCTATTTTAAACAAAAGTTTTGGATTTAAAACCGAGGTTTTATTTTCAAAAGGATGCAAATATAGTAATTCAGAGATAGGAGCAAAAAAATATTCATCAAATTGTTGTAGGATACTGAATACGAACGTGAAAAATACTTAAAAGCATGTTTTTGAAGATGTTTTTTATGACTGCAATATCTTTTAAAGTGATATCGCTATTGATCAATTGGTTTTGATCTACCTTATAATCTATAATTCTTTCGACTAAATTTTCGATGCTTTGCTCATCATGCTCTTTCAAACTTCTGGAAGCTGCTTCTACTGAATCTGCTAACATCAAAACGGCTGTTTCTTTTGAAAATGGAATAGGACCAGGATATCTAAAAACGGTATCATCAACTCTTGATTCTGGATAATTCTTTAAAAAGGATTGATAAAAATAATCCACTCGAGTATTTCCATGATGGGTTCTAATAAAATCAATTAGTAATTCGGGTAAACGATTTTTCTTGGCTAAAATAATTCCATGAGTAACATGACCGATGATAATTCTTGCACTTTCTTCATAGGCCAGCAAATCATGTGGATTCATTCCACTATTTTGATTTTCGATGAAGAAACCTGGGTTTTCCATTTTACCAATATCATGATAAAGTGCTCCTGCCCTTACCAAGAGCGAATTTCCTCCAATCTGAAAAATTGCAGCTTCTGCTAAGTTGGCAACTTGTAAAGAATGCTGAAAAGTGCCGGGAGCTTTGAAAGAAAGTTCTTTCAATAATTTGTTATTAGTGTTTGCCAATTCCATTAAGGTAACTTCCGATGTGATTCCAAACAATTTTTCGAATATATAAATTAGCGGATACGCTAAAAGTGAAAGCATTACACTCAAACCAAAACCAGCTATAGTTTGCAGATTTATACTATCAAAATTTCCTTCGTGAATGGTAGAAATGCCGATGTAGGAAAAGAAATAAGTACCAAAAATAAAAATAGCTGAGGTTAGTAATTGTGATCTTTTGATCAGATTTTTAATACTATAAATAGCAACCATTCCAGCTGTGATTTGCAAAAAGACAAATTCAAATCCATTAGGAACAAAAAAGCCTGCTACTATTACTACCAACAAATGAATGTATAAGGCAAGCCTTGTGTCAAATAATATTCTGATAATAATAGGAACAATACAATAAGGAATAAAATAAATGCCTGGCACATTAAATTTTAATGCAAAAGATAAAATCACCAACATGGAGGTCACTACCAATAATAAAAGAGATAATTTTCTATTATTTGTAAAAATATCTTTTCTGAATAATGATAAAAAAACCATGAGAAGAGAAACGATCAATCCAACCAAAATTAATTGCCCCAGCATCATAACATACCGATTTCCGGTGGTACCGATTCGTTCTTCAAATTCCTTTTTTAGTGATTCTAATTTCATGAAGGTTTTAGAATCTACCACACTACCGCGAGAAATGATGAGTTCATCTTTCTGAACCAATCCTCTTGTTTCAGAAATTCCATTAATTAAATCATTTTGGATTCTAGTAGTAGTTATTTCGTCATACATTACATTTACAAGAATTTTATTTTCGATAATTTTCTTGATTAATGTTGAATCAATATTTTTATTTTTTCTGATTATTTTATTTGAATAATCGAGTGCAGATTCTACTGTGAAAAAGGTGGATGTATTTCTATCAATCCCGATATTATTTTCAGTGACGAGCGTAATATTATAATCCTGAAGTTTTTGTTGAAATTTTATATTATAAGAAATTATGCCTTTAGCATAAATAAAAATAAGTATTTGCTTAGCAATATTAAAATTTATGAGTTTTAGACTTTCTTCATTGTTTGCCAAATTCCATTCTTTTTCAAAATCAATTTGCAGACTTTCTAGTTGCTCTTTTTCAATTTCGTTGTCAATTTTATACAAAGGCAGTACAGAAGAAATCACCTCATTTTTGTCGGCTTCTAATTCTTGTGGAGATTTATCGATAGCAAAATTGAATGTGGAAATTAAATCTGGATGCATCCAGATTTTTCCTTTTTCATATTCATATTTGAATTTTCCGCCTTTGGGCAAACAAAAAACAATGGTTGCAATGCAAAGCAACGTCATTGCATACCGAAGTACAACCGATTGCTTCGTAACAAAAAAACGCAACACTTTCACATTCATAACAAAGCAATTAAAATTAAGATCCTATAAATTTTGCGCTAAAATATCCTTTTTGTGTTTGCAAAAAGAAAAACGTGATTGATTTATAATTCTATTTACTGATAAACAAGTTTAACTAGCTCCGAATATAAATCGGAGACCAATATTAATTAATTCTAGGCTTTAGCCAAACAATTAAAAGATCAATGGCTAAAACTCAATTTTGTTTTATTGCTAGATTTCAAAGTTAAAGTCGGTTTATTCATCATAAAACTTGCATTTAGAATATCCTAGAATAGGCAAATCGTTTCAATATCGCTTTTTCTATTTGCTTTTGTTTTAATAAATCTAACTCATTACTCAAAAAACAATCCTATTAAATGGATGATGCCATTCATAAAATTCATTTAACTTGCGCCACTAAAATTTTCCAAAAATTAACCGAATGAAACCAGAAGTAAACGAAGTTTATATTGTAAGTGCGGCTCGAACACCGATCGGAAGTATGGGAGGAAGTTTATCTTCTGTACCTGCTACAAAATTGGGATCTATAGCCATAAAAGCAGCAGTAGAAAGAGCTGGAATATCTGTAAATGATGTTGAAGAAGTGCTAATGGGTAATGTTTTGTCAGCAAATTTAGGCCAAGCACCTGCAACTCAAGCTGCTCGTTTTGCTGGTTTGCCAGATAATGTTCCTTCAACAACTATTAATAAAGTGTGTGCATCTGGTACAAAAGCATTGATGCTTGCTGCTCAGAGTATAATGCTTGGTGATAAGCATATAATTGTAGCTGGCGGAATGGAAAACATGAGTTCTGTACCTTATTATTTAGGAAATGCTAGAACTGGATATAAATTAGGTCATCAACAAGCAACAGATGGTTTAATAAAAGATGGACTTTGGGATGTATACAATGACTATCACATGGGTAGTGCGGCAGAATTATGTGCAACTGATTGTAAAATAAGTAGAGAAGATCAAGATGCTTATGCAGTAGAATCATATACTCGATCTCAACAAGCACAAGCCGCTGGAAAATTTACAGATGAAATAGTTTCTGTTATGGTTGACGGGCGTGGCGGGGTGCAAACAGAAGTAAAAGAAGATGAAGAAGTAAAAGCAGTGAAATTCGAAAAAATACCAACCTTAAAACCTGTTTTCAAGAAAGATGGAAGTGTAACTGCTGCTAATGCTTCGTCTTTGAATGATGGTGCAGCCGCTTTAGTTTTAATGAGCAAAGAAAAAGCAGATGCAATGGGAATCAAACCATTAGCAAGGATTTTGGCATTCGCAGATGCACAACAAGCTCCAGAATGGTTCACAACTGCACCCTCTAAAGCGATACCTTTTGCATTAGATAAAGCAGGTTTAAAGATTGAGGATGTAGATTATTTTGAAATAAACGAAGCTTTTTCTGTAGTTGCCATTGCTAATAATCAAAAATTAGGTATTCATTCTGACAAGGTAAACGTTAATGGAGGTGCTGTGTCTATGGGACATCCGCTGGGTTGCTCAGGAGCTAGAATTGTAGTGACTTTGCTATCCGTATTGAAACAAAACAATGGAAAAATTGGCGTAGTTGGAATTTGCAATGGTGGTGGTGGAGCTTCTGCAATGGTAATAGAAAACCTACAATAAGAAATTCTACTTCTCGTTTTTTTATTTAATTAATTGATTTAAACAATTTGATAAAGCATCTCTCTCTACTCTTAATTTTAGGTTTTGTATTTTATTTACCGTCAAAATCACAAACTAAACCGGCTTTTAATGCTAAAATGTATGCGCAAGAAGATACCTTGAAAATGATAGGTGTTATTTTGGTCAACAGTGCAGATGAAACCCAAAGAAAAAATGCAAATTTTGCATTTATCAAAAGGCTTGTTGGGATTTTAAAATATCCTAATTCATTTGCGTTTCCATTTGACTCTGTGAGAACGATGAGCATAGTAACGGATCCAGCAAAAAAGTTTAGACTATTTACTTGGCATGTGGTGAATGCTGATAAAACGTGCCGTTTTTATGGTGCTATTCAAATAAATAATTTAACAAAATTGGAATTATATCCACTTACAGATCGTTCTGATGATATTTTGAAGCCTCAAGATTCTATTTTAAATCCAGATAAATGGTATGGTGCTCAATATTACAAAATGATAACAGCTGGCGATAAATCAAAACCTCACTTTATCTTATTGGGGTGGAAAGGTAATTCTGCAAAAACAACTAAGAAAGTTATTGAAGTACTGCGTTTCGTAAACGGAAAACCTGTATTTGGTGCCGATGTTTTTACTTATAAGACCAAAACTCCCAAACGAATTATTTTTGAATTTAATGCTCAAGTATCTATGTTGCTTAGGCATTTACCAGAAAAAAACTGGATTGTGATGGATCATTTGGCTATGACTAATGCAAAAGCTGCTAGCACAGTTGCAGAAAATTACGGGCCAGATTTATCGTATGATGCACTCAAATTTGTTGGTGGCAAATGGACTTTATTAGAAAATGTAGATTTACGAAATGAAAAATCTGCGATGGATGCACTTTTCAATGATCCTAGAGATCAGAAATTAAAATAAAAAAAATGAGACTATTTATTTCCCTTCTCGCGATTTCTTTAGCGAGCTTTCAGATTGCGGATGCACAAGTTCAAACAAAAAAAGATTGGACTTTAGAAGAAATTTGGAAAACTAATTCATTTGCTCAAAAAAGAGAAAATGGTTTTAAATCTATGGCAGATGGAAAACATTATTCATTACTATTTACCAATCCCAGCAATCAAAAAAATTATTTATTAAAGTATGAATATGCTTCGGGAAAAGTAGTCGATACTATTTTAAAGCCTTCTGATTTAGTGATAAATGAAAAGGGGGTTTCTAAAGAAATTAAGTTATCGGATTATGAATTTACTGGCGCTGATGAACAAAAAATTATCATTCCAACAGAAGTAGAATATATTTATAGACGATCCACTTTAGCTGAAAATTATATTTACGATCGTGTTTCAAAACAGACCGTTCGACTTTCTGCTAAAGGAAAACAAAGAGAAGCTATTTGCTCTCCAGATGGAAATATGGTTGCTTTTGTAAGAGAAAATAATTTATTTCTAACCGACTTATTGAACGGAGAAGAACAACAATTAACCTTTGATGGAAAGAATAATGAATTAATCAATGGAGTTTGTGATTGGGTTTATGAAGAGGAATTCAGTTTTGCTCGCGCATTTTTCTGGTCTAACGATAGTAAAAGCATAGCTTTTTACAAATTCAATGAAAAAGAAGTAAAGGAATTTGAAATGAGTACTTATGGTAAACTATATCCTGGAATTGAAAAATTTAAGTATCCAAAAGCAGGTGAAAAAAATTCTGTAGTGAGTATTCACACCTATTTTATTCCCACAAAGAAAACTACAATAATGGACGTTGGATCAGAAACTGATCAATATATACCGAGAATAAAATGGACAAATAATCCAAATGAACTATGCATTCTCCGTATGAACAGGCTTCAGAATAAATTGGAATACCTAATTGCAGATAGAATCAGCGGAAATTCCAAAGTGATTTTAACAGAAATAGATAAAGCGTATGTCGAAATTACTGATGATTTAATGTTTTTAGCTAATAAAAAAGATTTCATCATCACCAGTGAAAAGGATGGATTTAATCATATTTATCTTTACTCTTTGGATGGAAAATTGAAAAAACAAATCACAAGCGGAAATAAAGAGGTTACGAGTTTGTACGGAGTTGATGAAAAAAATGGATTAATCTATTTCCAAATGCCAGAAAATTCTCCAATAAACAGAGCTATTTATTCTATAGGGTTGGATGGAAAAAATAAAAAACAATTAAGCAAAGAAATAGGAAACAATGATGCTGTTTTCAGTGCAGAATATTCTTTTTTTATACACAGTTATTCAACAGCAAATACACCATTAGTTGTTACATTGAATGATAAAACTGGAAAAGTAGTTCGAGTTTTAGAAGATAATAAAGCATTAAATGCTAAACTAAAAGAATACAATTTTCAAAAGAAGGAATTTTTCAGTTTGACCACATCAGAAAATGTGGAGTTAAATGCTTGGATGATAAAGCCTAAGGATTTTGATGAAACAAAAAAATATCCGGTTTACATGTTTTTATACGGTGGGCCAGGTAGTCAAGAAGTGAATGATAAATGGGGTGGATCTACTTTTATTTGGTATCAGTTTTTAGCATCAAAAGGATATTTAATCGTTTGTGTGGACAATAGAGGAACAGGAGGCAGAGGAGCGGAATTCAAAAAATCCACTTATTTGAATTTAGGAAGTTTGGAAACCAAAGATCAGATAGAAGCTGCTAAATGGCTGGGAAAACAAAGTTACGTAGATGCGGCCAGAATTGGAATTCAAGGTTGGAGCTATGGCGGTTATATGTCTTCTTTGTGTATTACAAAAGGTGCAGAAGTATTTAAAATGGCGATTGCGATAGCACCAGTCACGAATTGGAAATTTTATGATAGCATTTACACCGAACGATATTTGAGAACTCCACAAGAAAATTCTAAAGGTTATGAAGATAATTCTCCATTGAATTTTACATCTTTATTAAAAGGAAATTATTTATTAATACACGGTACTGCTGATGATAATGTTCATTTCCAAAATTCTGTGGATATGGTTAATTCGATGATTAAAGAAAATAAGACTTTCGATTCTGAAATATATCCCAATAAGAATCATTCGATTTCTGGTGGAAATACTCGATTTCATCTCTACACAAAAATGTCGAATTTTGTATTTGCCAATTTATAATAGCACTTATTAAAACTCTTTTTATTAAAAACTGAACAAAATCTTTAATCTAGCGTAAAAATGGCATAAATCATTTATTACCTTGAAAAAAACTTTCGACTTATTTACAGATCCTCTACAAACCGGAAAATATCTTCAAACAAAGAGGCTTACTGCATGGAGAGTGTTACTTATAACTGGCTTTATTGGTTATCTGCTTTTTGGTTTTTTGCAGTTTAGCATGCAACATGAGAATAATATTAATTTAATTGTCAGAATAGTCATTTCCGTTTTTGGTATTTTTACCTTTTTTGGATCTTATTATTCGCGGTGGATTCGCCAACACTTAATTACCATCGTCCATTTGTTTTTTCATATTGTAACATTATATACTTTACAAATTTGCTACGAAAATAATTTTAGAATAGAACACTTTTTTCCTTTCATAACCATAATTAGTGTAGTGGGGATGAGCCATTTGAATTTAAAAATATTGTTTCGTTATCTTATTGGAACGTTTTTGCTTTCTGGTATGACTATTTTGTTTTGTGAAACAGATTTGCCTAAATATATTATTCTAGGCTCCATTTCCATGATAAGCACTTTCGTTTATTTTGCGATGAAATCTAAATTTAACATTGAAGAAGAATTAATTTTAAGAGAAAATTTCATGAAATCAATTTTCGATGAGTCTCCCGATTCTATCTTTTTGATGGATGTAGAAAATGATGCGATTGAAAGTTATAACCATCGTGCAATAGAACTTTTTAAATTGAAGGGCAATTCAGAATTGATTGGAAAACGAGTAAGTTCTTTAAACAAAGTTCCTTTTTCTGATGATGAACAAAAAGAAATAAAACAAATAATAGCAGAAAAAGGAAGTTTTTCCAGAGAAATAATTTTTAGAACTCATGAAGGGCAAGAGTTCTGGGGTGAATTGTCTTTAATAGAAACCCAGCTTAAACAAAAAGACTATTACATCGTAAGAATTTCTGACATATCTGCCAGAAAAAAAGCAGAAGAACAAATCAGGCTTTTAGAAAGTGTAGTGATTACCTCGAATGAAGCTGTAGTGATTACCACAGTTATAGAAGAAAATAAAACTTGGCCAAGAATAAATTATGTAAACGAAGCTTTTACTAAAATTACAGGATATAGTTCAGAAGAAATGATGGGCGAATCTCCAATGAGATTGATCGGTCCAGAAACTAATTTAGAAGATTTAATAAATTTAAGAAAAGGAATAATTGATGGTGAAGCAGTTTATGCTGAATTATTAAATTACAAGAAAGATGGAAATTCTTTTTGGGTAGATATTCAAATTAAACCGCTCTACAATAATGTGGGAAAACAAACTCACTTAATTACCATCTTTAGGGATATTACTGATAAAAAAGCATTTGAAACTTTATTGAAGTACCAAGAGCAATTATTTGAAGGAGCTAGTTTGGCAACTAGTAAATTGCTTACCATCCAGAATTTTGACGATGCTGTAGAAGAAGCTTTACAAATAATAGGAGAAGCCGCCAAAGCAGACAGAGCTTTCGTTTATCAAATAAAATTTGATTCGGATAATAGACAATCTTTCATGGAAGCCCGGTATGAATGGGTGCAATCTGGCATTGAATCCAGAGGATTAATTCATAGAGATTACACCATCTATTTCAAACAGGCTGGCTTACAAAATTGGGAAAAAAGCTTTTCGGAGCATAAAAGTATCAAAGGAACCCGAAGCGAACTTTCTACCTCAGAAGTAAATTTTATGGATAAAACTGGAACTAAATCTGTTTTGGAAGTTCCTATTTTTATCAATGAAATACTTTGGGGTTTTATAGGTTTGGATGATTGCAAATTGGAAAGACAATGGACTATCACCGATGAAAACGTATTGCAAACCATTGCCAATTCCTTAGGCGGAGCTATCTCTAGAAATAAAGTTAGAAAACAATTGATAGAAGCAAAAAACAATGCAGAAAATGCGTTTAAAGCAAAATCTGAGTTTTTGGCTTCCATGAGTCATGAAATTAGAACTCCAATGAATGCCGTAATTGGACTGACAGATTTGCTTTGCGAAACAGATTTGACAGAAGAGCAAGAAGATTATGTACGCACCGTAAAAGTGAGTGGAGAAAACTTATTGACTGTGATAAATAACGTTCTTGATTACTCTAAGATAGAATCGGGTAAAATGGATTTAGAAAACAGGCATCTCAATACTGAAAATCTTTTAAAAGAAACTTTTGACTTATTTGTTAGAGATGCAATTGCTAAGAACATCTTAATAAATTTCTCTATTCAGGAAAATGTTCCGAAAACAATTATTGGAGATTCGGTAAGAATTAAACAAATTTTGATCAATCTAGTTGGCAATGCCATGAAATTTACACAAGATGGAACTATATCTATTCATTTAAAAACTATAGGTAATACCAATAATTCATGTGTACTTCAGTTTTCCGTCATAGATTCTGGAGTAGGAATTTCTCAGGATAAAATCCCCGCATTGTTTCAATCTTTCTCTCAGGCAGATAGATCTACTACCAGACAATATGGAGGATCTGGTTTAGGATTGTCTATTTGTCAAAAATTAGTAAAACTAATGGGTGGAAAAATTTGGGTAGAAAGTGAAAAAGGAATAGGCTCTAAATTCCATTTCATCATAGAGACTAGAGTTTTGGAAGATTTGCATTTACCAAATCCACTAAAACCAATCTTATTAAATAGTGAAAGTAGTAATTCGAAAATAGATAAAACGCTTTCAGATCGCGTTCCCATCAGAATCTTAATTGCAGAAGATAATTTAATCAATCAAAAAGTAGCAACCAGAATTCTAGAAAAAATGGGTTACAAACCTGATGTGGTTAATAATGGATATGAAGCAGTTGATGCCGTTCGGAAAATTGCTTATGATTTGGTATTAATGGACATACAAATGCCAGAATTAAACGGATTGGAAGCTACAAAAATGATAATTGAAGATGATCATATTGTGAACAAACCAATTATTATAGCTATGACGGCCAATGCTTTGGATGGAGATAGAGAAATTTGTTTAAACGTGGGTATGAACGATTATTTAAGTAAACCAATTAGAATTGATGATTTACAAAATGTAATCACAAAATGGATGAATCAGATGCAAAAAACCAATCCTATCATGACAACAATATCCTTATAAACTAAAAAAAAGAAGGAAATTAATAAATTAAAAATGTTTTGATTTTACATTAAGCAAAATATACTATTGTGGCAATCAATTTGGTTAGTTAATTTTAGCAAAAAAAATTGCATTAATAAACAACAATCTTTTAGCTTCAATATCATTAACACCTATAATAAAACATCATAACTAACAAAAGTGAAGATCCAAGTTAAATTAGTCATTCTTGTTCTCATTATCATTTCGATATTTATAGCTGGTATGTTTTCGCTTAGATATAGTGAAGAACAAAGATCCAAAACTATTTTTGCAGAAAGATATAAAGAGAAAGTTGCCCATTTCGACAAGATCGTAGAACTGAAAGGGTTGGTAACTAAAAGTTTCGTGTACGACAATTCGTATTGGGATGATTTGGTCAAATTTGTAAAAAAACCAGATCCAGAATGGGCATATAATAATTTAGAAACTACTTTACTTAATCTTTCACTTAATGCTTGCTGGGTTTACGATGAGAATTTCAATTTGGTATACAATGTAAGCAATGTAAAAGCAGAAGAAAGTTTAAAAGCTTTACCTTTTTCTAAATCAGATTTTAAAGAAATATTTAAATATTCTTCATTCAAGCATTTTTATTTAAACACTTCTGAAGGTTTGATTGAAATAAGAACTGCACCCATCCAACCCAGTTCAGATTTTGAACGGACATCTAATCCAAAAGGATATTTAATAGCAGGAAAAATTTTAAACTCTGAGTATTTGAACGAAATTTCTTCTCTTTCTGGAGATGCAGTCTCTATTGTAGATTTAGACCGATCTACCCCATTGATTTCCAAAAAAGATTTGAATGAAGGGAAAATAATATTTGAGAAAAAATTATATAACGCCAAAAATTATCCAATCGTAAGACTTAGATCAGAAAGTACCTCTTCTGTCATTGCTATGGTGCATACTACTGGAAGCAGAGCTTTTTATTTATTAACCATATTTTCTTTATTATCAATGGGTTTAGTGGTTTTCATAATGTTGAAATGGGTAAATTCACCTTTAGGTTTAATTTCTAAAAGCTTAAATGAAAACAATCCAGAACCAATTAAAGGTCTTTTAAAATCTAGTACAGAATTTGGAAACATTGCCCAATTGATCACTAATTTCTTTTATCAGAAAAAAGAATTGTTGAAAGAAATTGAAATTAGAAAACAAAGAGAAAAAGAGATTTTGGAAGCAAAAGAAATGGCAATAGCTGCTATGAATTCTAAATCTCAATTCCTCTCTACCATGAGCCACGAGATTAGAACTCCCATGAACGGAGTGCTGGGAATGGCAGATTTGCTTACCTATACCCAACTTACTCAAGAGCAAAAAGGATATTTAGAAATCATCCAGATGAGTGGTAAAAGTTTACTAACCATCATCAATGACATATTGGATTTCTCCAAAATTGAAAGTGGAAAAATTGCATTTGAAAACAAACCTATTGATTTCAAAAAATTCATTCGCAAGACCATTGAATTATCTCAAGTAATTGATTTTGAGAAAAATTTAAAAATCACACATCATATTGACGACGAAATTCCTGATTATATATTAAGTGATAGTACACGATTGCAACAAATACTTTTGAATTTGGTAAACAACGCAATCAAATTCACTCCAGAAGGAGAAATAAGTATAAAAGTAAGTTTGCTTTCGCAAATAAATGAGGAACTAGAATTGAAATTCGCTGTAAAAGATACAGGCATAGGAATTCCAGCAAATAAATTAAATCGATTGTTTAAATCTTTTTCTCAAGTAGATTCTTCGCACTCTCGTAAATACGGTGGAACAGGTTTAGGTTTAGTCATTTCTTCCAAATTGCTTGAATTAATGAATGGTCAGATTTGGGTAGAAAGTAAAGTAAATGTAGGAACCACTTTTTTCTTTACCATAAAAACTCAAGCTCAAAAATTTCATATTATAGACAATTCTAAAAGAGAAAAACTAGAGAAGAAAATTGCTTTCAACGGTAAAACAGATAGATCTAATAGTGCAGCAGGAAGAAAAGTTTCTATCATGGTGGCTGAGGACAATCCAGTTAATTTAAAATTATTTGTTTTTATTCTTACCAAACTTGGTTACAATACAGACATAGCCGAAAACGGTGAAGATGTTTTGAAATTAATGAAACTAAAGAAATACGACATCATTTTCATGGATGTGCAAATGCCAGTAATGGATGGAATAGAAACTACCGAAAAAATCATTCAAATTTATGGTCACGAAGCTCGCCCAATCATCATTGCACTTACTGCAAATGCTATGGTAGAGGATCGTGAAAAGTGCATCAATGCTGGTATGGACGATTATATTAGTAAACCCATCAAAATAGATGATATAGAAATGGCATTAGAAAAATGGTGCGTAAATGATTCTCCAACTATTGACGTTTTAGAAAATGAATAGCTAAAAACAAGCTGTTTATTTAAAGAATATGAAATAAGACAGCAGGTAATTGTTTGTCTTTTTTTTTAATAGAGAAATTTCTAATCAAGATTCTATTTTATTAATTTCTAATCAAGATTCTATTTTCTTAATTTTCAACCTAACTATTTTACGTCTATCAGTTTTCCTACGATTTTTTTTGCAAACCCATAAATGTTTGTATCATTGTGATTGAAGGATTATTTATTTATAATTCTAAAAACAACTCAACAGCTACAAAAAAACTATGCAAACAAACAACTCTACCTCCCATCCAAAAGGCCTTTATGTATTATTTGCCACGGAGATGTGGGAGCGGTTTAGTTATTATGGAATGCGAGCCATATTGGTTCTATTCATGATCAAAGCCCTAGCATTCGACAAAGTTTTTGCCTCTAATTTATATGGTAGCTACACAGGTTTAGTTTACTTAACGCCACTTATTGGCGGTTATATAGCCGATAGATATTGGGGAAATAGAAGATCCATTTTCGCAGGTGGATTATTAATGGCATTAGGTCAGTTTATTTTATTTGCATGCGGATCTTTATACCAATCTAATCCAGAGTTATCTGCTTTATGCTTTTATTCTGGTTTAGGAACTGTCATTATCGGAAATGGGTTTTTTAAACCTAACATTTCAAGTATGGTTGGGCAACTCTACCGTGTTGGTGATAAAAGAACAGATGCCGCTTACACTATTTTCTATATGGGAATTAATGTTGGAGCAGGTTTTGGTCCGCTAGTATGTGGTTTTTTTGGCGATACAAACAATCCTGCAGATTTTAAATGGGCTTTTATGGCAGCCGGAATTGGTATGCTATTGAGTGTCCTTTTATTTGAATTATTAAAAGATAAATATATAATAGATCCAGATGGAAATGCCTTAGGTGTTGTTCCCAAAAATGAAGATGGATCAGAAAAAAAACAAGCTGGGCTATTTGTGATTCTTGCTGGATTAATTGGTTATGCATCTTTAGCTATCGGCATTTTATATATTGATGTGAAGGTTTTTGGATTTCTAACACCACTCCTGATTTTTGCAGTTGTTGGAATTGCCTATATGATTTTCAGTGATAAAAGTCTTTCTAAAATTGAAAAGGAAAGAATTTCAGTCATATTTATTGTTTCGTTTTTCGTCATATTTTTCTGGTCTGCATTTGAGCAAGCTGGAGCATCTTTAACCTTTTTTGCAGAAGAACAAACTAACAGAATGATAGGCTCTTACGAAGTTCCAGCCAGTTATTTCCAATCGTTGAACTCCTTATTTGTCATCGTTTTCGCACCTATTTTCGCTTATGTATGGATTGCTTTAGGTAAGAAAAATCAAGAGCCTTCCTCTCCTACCAAAATGGCGGTTGGACTTTTACTTTTATCGCTTGGCTATTTAATTATCGCTTTTGGAGTAAAAGATGTCAACCCAACGGTAAAAGTTAGTATGATGTGGTTGACAAGCATGTATGCCTTTCATTCTTTTGGAGAATTATGCCTTTCGCCCATTGGTTTATCTTTAGTAAATAAATTAGCTCCTATTCGTTTTGCTTCTTTATTAATGGCAGTTTGGTTTTTAGCAAATGCGGCCTCCAATAAGTTAGCAGGTGTTTTATCAGGCTTTTATCCAGATCCTGCCAAGCCTCTTCCTGTTCTATTAGGAATGGAAATAAGCAGTTTATACCAATTTTTTATGATTTTCTTTGCTATGTCTGCAATTGCCTCTATAGTACTTTTCGGTTTAACCAAAAGCCTTCAGAAAATGATGCACCAATAAAATTTCTTAAGTATTCTAATCCCATTTACCATGTCAGACAATTTACCTGAACACAAACCCTACATTGCAGCAGATCAGAATGTTGCCGAATTTACCATCAAATCCATTCTTCTTGGTTCACTTTTCGGAATTATTTTTGGTGCTGCCACAGTTTATTTAGCCTTAAAAGCTGGATTAACCGTTTCGGCATCCATTCCCATTGCTGTTTTGGCGATTTCTATCGGTAGAAAATTATTTAAAACCACTATTTTAGAAAACAACATCATCCAAACTACTGGCTCAGCCGGCGAGTCTATTGCTGCAGGAGTTGTTTTCACTTTGCCTGGATTTTTATTCCTATCCATTGGTACAGACGGTGTAAGTGTTGGAAATGAATTTTTCACGTATTACAGTATTTTTTTTCTAGCTGCATTTGGTGGTATTTTAGGAACACTTATGATGATTCCTTTAAGAAAATCATTGATTGTAAAAGAACATAATACCCTGCCCTATCCAGAAGGAACTGCCTGTGCATCCGTTTTAATAGCTGGGGAAAAAGGAGGAGATTTTGCCAAAACCGCTTATTTAGGTTTAGGAGTTGCATTAGTTTATGCAATGCTGCAAAAAGTATTTCATGTAATTGCCGAAACACCTACTTGGGCAAGTACGCAAGCAAATAAAATTTTTCCTTCTGCAACTTTAAACGGAGAAATCACACCCGAATATTTAGGAGTTGGATACATCATCGGGCCAAAAATAGCAGGAGTTTTAGTAGCAGGCGGAGTTTTAGCATGGTTGGGTTTGATTCCATTATTAGCATCAGTTGTTCCCGGAGATACTATTGCATTGCAATTAATAAAATTAGGATACTTAAAAGATTTATTAACACCTGGCGGTCCAGGAGCTTGGAATCCAGATACTCACAGTTTTGGAAATACTGCAACTGCCGTTTATCGAGCTTATGTTCGCCAAATAGGTGCTGGAGCCGTAGCAGCAGGTGGATTTATTACGTTAATCAAAACTATTCCAACCATTATTTCATCTTTTAAAGAAAGCATTGGATCCTTAAAACAAGAAAATAGCGGCGTAATCACTAAAAGAACCGATCGAGATTTATCTTTCAAAACCGTAATTTTTGGTTCATTAGCGTTGATCGTTTTAATGGTTGTTTTACCTCAAATCCCTGGAGATTCTATCTTAAATAAATTTCTAATTGGAGTTCTAGTAATCATTTTTGGATTTTTCTTCGTTACCGTTTCCAGCAGAATAGTTGGTTTGATAGGTTCCAGTTCAAACCCAATTTCAGGAATGACTATCGCCACTTTGATGGGAACTTGTTTAATTTTTATCAGTATCGGTTGGACAGGAGTTTCCTACGAACCTATGGCATTGGTTGTTGGTGGAATTATTTGTATTGCCGCCGCCAATGCTGGAGCAACATCACAAGATTTAAAAACAGGCTATATCATTGGTGCCACGCCAAAATATCAGCAATTAGCTTTATTTATTGGAGCAATAGTTTCAGCAGTAGTTATTGGAATTACCATAAAAATTCTTGACAATCCTACCCCAGATATGTTGGCGCAAGGAATTACACACGCAATCGGTAGTGATAAATTTCCAGCTCCACAAGGAACATTGATGGCGACTTTAATTAGAGGTTTACTTTCTTTTAATCTCGATTGGCAATTTGTATTAGTTGGCGTTTTCTTATCCATCACCATGGAACTTTGCGGAGTAAAATCCCTTTCCTTTGCTGTAGGAGCATATTTACCACTTTCTACGACCCTACCAATTTTCGCTGGTGGAGCATTAAAAGGTTTAGTAGATTGGAAATTAAAAAAATCTGATCAAGCAAAAGAAGATGAAGAACTAGGAAGAGGAAGTCTGTTTGCAACTGGATTAGTAGCCGGCGGAGCTTTAGCAGGAGTCGTTGTAGCCTTACTATCTGTCGACGAAAACATATTTAGAGCCTTAGAAAAAGTAAACGCCGAAATGGGAATTTCCCATGTATTAGGCGAAGGCGGATATCAATTATTAGGTTTCGGATTCTTCTTATTAATGGCATTTATGCTCTACCGAATAGCAGTCAAAAAACCAATTGAAGAATAAAATCTCGATTAAGAATTT
>JBBQYA010000057.1:0-19237 GCA_038209155.1 Sphingobacteriales bacterium
TGCAATTGGCATTAACATTAAAATTAAAAAACCGATTTTTTCAACTCTTAAATATATTGCACATAACAATTTAATAAGTATTCAATTTTCAAAAGTTTTCCTAACATCTTCCCATAGCCAACAAATAATCTTTATTTTTGAATTTTTTAGCATTATAAATTAGGATTTCAAAAGCATTGGACTATTTATCTACATTAAATCTGCCTCAGCGTGGCGCAGTCGAACAAACTGAAGGCCCAGTTATGATTATTGCTGGTGCTGGCTCGGGCAAAACTAGAGTTATCACCTATCGAATCGCTCATCTTTTGCAAAAAGGAGTAGAACCCTATAATATTCTGGCACTTACTTTTACCAATAAAGCAGCTCGTGCAATGCGAGAGAGAATATTTGACATCGCAGGGCCAGATGCAAAAAGTATTTGGATGGGAACTTTTCACTCCGTATTTGCAAAAATATTGAGAATAGAATCAGCCAAATTGGGTTATCCATCCAATTTTACCATTTACGATACAGACGATTCTAAAAGCTTGATTAGAACAATTTTGAAAGAATTGCAGCTTGATGATAAATTATACAATGCTAATTTTTGTTATAATCGAATTTCCTCTGCCAAAAATAATTTAATTGGGCCTGATGCTTATTTGGTGAATGAGCAAATACAAGCGGATGACACTTCTGCCGGAAGAAACCGTTTGGGAGAAATATATTCTAATTATGCTAAAAGGTGTTTCAAAGCAGGAGCGATGGATTTTGATGATTTATTATTCAAAACCAATATACTTTTACGAGATCATGCAGATGTTTTATATAAATATCAAAATAAGTTTAAATACTTAATGGTAGATGAGTATCAGGATACAAATTATGCACAATATTTAATTGTGAAAAAGTTGGCAGCCATCAGCGAAAACATTTGTGTGGTAGGAGATGATGCTCAAAGTATATATGCATTTCGTGGAGCGAATATTCAGAATATTCTAAATTTTGAAAAAGATTATCCAGATTTAAAAATATTTAAATTAGAACAGAATTATCGTTCAACTCAAAACATTGTAAATTCTGCCAATAGTATAATTGCAAATAATCAAAATCAATTAAAGAAAAATATATATTCAGAAAAAGCAGAAGGTGAAAAAATTAAAGTTTTAAAAGCATTTTCCGATAATGAAGAAGGTAAATTAATTGCTGAATCTATTGCAGAAGAGCGATCAAAATTGTCATTAAAATATAAATCGTTTGTAATTCTATATCGTACAAATGCTCAGTCCAGATCCTTAGAAGAGGGATTAAGAAAATTAAATATTCCGTATAAAATTTATGGAGGCTTGTCTTTCTACCAGCGAAAAGAAATTAAAGATTTATTGGCCTATTTTAGATTATCCATAAACAGATCAGATGAAGAAGCTTTAAAAAGAATAATTAATTATCCAGCAAGAGGAATTGGAAAAACTACAACTGATAAATTAATTGTACTTGCAGATTCCACGGATAAAACACAGTGGGAAATTTTAGAAAATGCTAAAGAATATTTAGGTGCAAAAGGAATAGAGAAATTAGAAAACTTTGTAACTATGATTCAAAGTTTTGGTGTGATGATTAAAACTAAAAATGCTTTTGATGCCGCCACTCATATTGCTAAAGAAAGTGGTTTGTTAAAAGATTTGTATGACGATAAAAGCATTGAAGGTCTTAGCAGATATTCAAATTTGCAAGAATTGGTAAGTGGAATAAAGGAATTTAGCGAGCGAGAAGATTTAGAAGATAAAAGTCTTGAGCAGTTTTTGATGGATGTCGCATTACTAACTGGTGATGAGAAAAAGGAAAATGAAAATACCGATTCTGTTTCCTTAATGACCATTCACTCCTCTAAAGGACTGGAATATAAGCATGTATATGTAGTTGGAATGGAAGAGAATTTATTTCCATCTCAATTATCTATCGGTAGCAAAGTAGATTTAGAAGAAGAAAGACGACTTTTTTATGTTGCTATTACCCGAGCAGAAGATCGATTAACGTTGAGTTATGCGCTTCAAAGATATAGATGGGGAATGCTTACAAATTGTGAACCTAGTAGGTTTTTAAATGAAATAGATCCAAAATATCTAGAAATTGCTTTTGCCTTAAGAAAACCAACTATTGCCAATAATCCATTTTTTGATGATCATGGTGGAGATTTGGGAAATGGAGCTGCAAAGCAAAAGATATTTAACAAAAAACCTGTTTTTACAAAAAACCATATACCTTCAATAGATTTTAAAGCGGATGATACAAGCCATTTGCAAATTAACGACAAAGTTGAACATCAACGTTTTGGTTTTGGAAATGTAAGTAAAATAGAACAGGATGGATCTGAAAAGAAAGCTTACATCCAATTTGATACACTAGGCGAAAAACAATTGCTACTTAAGTTTGCCAAATTACGAATCGTGAAATCGTAAAATTAAATGCAGCTATTATTCTTCATTAATGGTATTAATAACGGTTTTGGTGGTTAATATCTTATGAATTGGACAGGCATTTGCAATTTGTTTTAAACGTTTTTGCTGCTCTGCATCTAAGTGTTCTGAGAAAATAACTTTACGATTAATCACAGTATATTCACCTTCTTTTTCCATCGTAAGATCTACTTTTACTTCTCCAATATCCCAGTCTTTTCGTTCAGCATACATTTTCATGGTAATGGCCATGCAAGAACCCAAAGCAGATAAAAGTAATTCAAATGGGTTTATACCTTCATCATTTCCACCGTTCATTAATGGTTCATCACAAATCAAATCATGATTTCCTGCTTTAATTTGAGTTTTATACGGTGTATTATGGATTGTTGCTTGTATGCTTGTTCGATTTTTCACTTTTTTTGTTTTTTTTAAATATATATCAATTATTAAATATTACAAATGAAACGCTCATAAAAATTCTTTCTTGCAAGTTTAGTTTATGATTTTAAAGTTTGTTTAGAAAATTCTACTCTTTTCCTAATATTTAATTGCTAAATAATTGTTAACCACTTGGATGGAAAAAGTTGTGTTTTCAAATAAGTCTCCATCTATTTGTGCATACACTTTATTATTGCATTCAACCTTTATTTCTTCCAATTTTTCGTGAACAATAAAAGGCAGTGCTAAATGTTTTCCTTTTTCTATAACGGGTAAGCACTTAAGCCTTCTAAAAACAGAAAGCGGTTTACAAAGAATTAAATTTAATTTTCCGTCATTTATTTCAGCGGCTGGCGATATTAAAAATCCGCCCCCAGTGCGGGAAGAATTAGAAATACTTAGTAATAAATATTTTTCCGAAATTTCTCGTTCATTATAAAAAAGTTTAAATTCTATCTCTTTAAAACTAAATATTTTTTTTATAACAATAAATAAATAGCCCAAATGACCTCCTAATTTCCGAATAGTATTCATTGACTTTAAAATTTCCCCATCAAATCCGATTCCTACAGTATTTACAAATAGTCTTCCATTACAATTTCCAACATCTACAAGTTTTACTGAAGAATTTAACGCCAAATCTACTTGCTGTTTAATATTTATATTTTGATATAATTTCCAAGCAAAATCATTTCCTGTTCCACCTTTGAACAATGCAATTGGAATGGATATTTTTTTATATTTATTAATAAAATAATTAACAGTTCCATCACCGCCTACAATCCAAGCTTCTGTACTATTTTGTAAATTAATTGGCCAATTTTCTGAAAATACTATGAACTCAATTTTCTTTTGTAGTAGAATTGATTCAATTTCTTTAAATATTTTTAAAGCTTTTCCACCGCCAGCTTTTGGGTTTACAAAAATACCAATCATTTTATTTAACAAATGGATAGGTTGATTTCAAAAGATGGATAAAATCGTTAAAAGAAATTAAACTGTTATTTCTACATGGAAGTAAAGGGAAGTTAATTTTTAACTTTGAGTGTAGATTAAATAGTAAAAGCAAATTTAATGGAATAAGAAAAAAAGCTAAAAAATTAAAATTAAGTGCCCGAGAGGAGATTCGAACTCCCACGATTTCTCGCCACCCCCTCAAGGTGGTGCGTCTGCCAATTTCGCCACCCGGGCAGGGTGTTTTACAATTAATTTCGCTTACAAATATATTATTTTTCAATAATTATTCCTTTTTAAATACCGTTTAAGGCAATTTCAAGATCTTTAATTAAATCGTCTTGATGTTCCAAACCAACGGATAGTCTAACTAAATTTTTAGGTGTTTTCGAACCCTCTGGTTCTACAGATGCGCGATGTTCTATTAAACTTTCTACTCCTCCAAGGCTAGTAGCTTGGGCAAATAATTCGCAAGAAAAGGCTAGTTTTTTTGCTGCCTTTTCGCCTTTTTTTAAGGTAATAGACATCATACCTCCAAATCCAGCCATCTGTTTGGCTGCAATAGTATGATTTTTATGATTCTTTAATCCTGGGTAAAATACGGATTCCACTTCAGCATGATTGAGCAGAAATTCTGATATAGCTTTAGCATTATCACAATGACCTCGCATTCGATAGGCGAGTGTTTTGATTCCGCGAAGAGTTAGAAAACAGTCAAAAGGAGAGGGAACTGCACCAGCCAATAGTTGAATATCTTTAATTTTTAAATAACTTTCATCTTCATTTTTGAAAACTAAAATTCCGCCCAATACATCGCTATGCCCGCCTAAATACTTGGTGCTGGAATGCATGACTAAATCTGCACCAATCAATATTGGTTGTTGTAAGATAGGGGAAGCAAAGGTATTATCGCAAACTGAAATTATATTTCTGTCTTTACAAAGTTTCAATAAAATTTCTAAATCATAAATATTTAATTTTGGATTAGATGGAGTTTCAATCCACATCAAACGTGTATTTTTTTGTATAGAAGCTTTTAAATCTTCTAAATTACTCATATCAACAACAGAATAGTTTAAATTCCACCGATCCAAAACTTTTAAGAGTAATTGACTTACTCCGTGGTAAACATCATCTGGAATAATGATGTGATCTCCAGCTTTCAGTGACTGGAAAACAGAAGAACATGCGGACATTCCACTAGAAAATGCAAGGGCTTTGGCTCCTTGTTCCAAAGCTGCAACACAGGTTTCTAATTGTTCACGATTTGGATTATTGGCTCTGGAGTATCCAAATCCGCTAGGATATTCACCATTCTGATCTCTGATGAATGTGGTGGAAAGTTGAATAGGTGGAATAACAGCTCCAGAACTTGAATCTGGTTTACTACCTGCATGTATTGCAAGTGTTTCTAATTTCATTTTCTAAAATTACGAATGCAAATTCAATTCTTTTAAAGAAATATTTGTCAAAGGTTTACTGATAAGTTTTGTTACGTTCTTATTGCTATTTATTTGATACAAATCATCTGGATCAACAGTAGAGGATACCATAAATATTTTGCAAGTATTCTTTAAGCTTTCGTCAAACAATTCATATTCATTTAAAAACTGAAAACCATCCATTTCTGGCATTTTCACATCAACAAAAATTATTTGCGGAAATTGGGTGTAAGTTTTTAAACATTCTAATGCAAGCAAGGCAGATTCAAATACTTGAATTTCTTCTGCAAATTTATTGTTTTGAAGTATTTTACGGTTGATAAGATTGTCAATTTCATTGTCATCAATGATCATTACCAATTTTACTTGAGGTGCATCCATGCAATTTTTTTATTCTCTAAGTATTAATAAGCTACAATTTCTAACCAATTTTAAAATTAGGTTTTCAATAAAATTCTGAGATCAATAATTCTGAGATAAATTTAATGAAAAATTTAAACTAATCGAATCTTTAATCTAAGTCCAAAAGATGTTGATTGGAAAGAGGTTTGCCTAAAAATTTATGCACATATTTACTTTCACGTACTTTAGTTTGATCTTTAGGATCTAAAGAAGAGGAGAGCATGAATATTTTGGGATGATTGTCATGCAAGGAATTTATTTTTTCATATTCATCCAAAAACTGAAAGCCATCTATTTCTGGCATTCTGATATCTAAAAAAATTACATCTGGAGTGCTTTCGGGTGAGCCATTTTTTAGGTAATCTAGTGCTACTTCTGCAGAACCAGCAACTACTATTTTTTCTGCAAAAAGATTGTTTTCGAGTATTTTTTTATTGATTAGATTATCGATTTGATTATCATCGATCAATAAGGCCGACTTAAATTTAAATGAATTCATTGATGAGAGAGTAAACGTAAATTAAAAACCTAAAGTAAGTTATTTATTAAAAAATAAGGTACAAATTTTTTAAATTATTTTAGCGAAATAATCTTTGTGTTTTAAAAGAGAAAATTTAAAGTTCAAAATTTTATGCGCTCAATTGCAAATTTGAAAGAATATTATTGTTTAAAGGTTTGTTTAGCAAACTTTTAACGCTATCCATTTCATTGGCTCTTTTGGTATCATAAGGATCCATTGATGAAGAAAGCATCAAAATTTGACATTTTTGACTCACATTAGCAGCCAATTTTTCAAATTCCTCTAAAAATTCAAAACCGTCCATTTCTGGCATTTTAATATCAAGAAAAATGACCTCTGGTAAATCTTTAAAATCTGCTACCGATTTTTGCAAATGCAATAAAGCAAGTCTTGCAGAATCAAACACTTCTATATCCTGAGCAAATTGGTTGTTTTGTAGGATCTTTTTATTGATGATATTATCAATTCTATTATCGTCAATGAGGAGAGTTTTTTTAAATTTAAATTGCATTTTGGTTTTTTAGGTTAGGTATTTGGATATAAAAGGTAGTTCCTTTTGTTAGTTCACTTTTTACTGATATTTTTCCTTTAAGTTTAAGTACAGATTCTTTTACAATATATAAACCAAGTCCAGACCCCGAAGAGTTTTGAGAGGCTCGGTAAAACATTTCAAATATTTTTTCTAAATGAATTGGATTAATCCCTTGTCCATTATCCGAAATTTCCATGTATACAACATCTTCTAAAACAGTTGCAGAAAACTCTATAAATGGCAGAATTTCACTTCTGTTATGATACCGAACTGCGTTAGATATAATATTAGAAAGTATCACCCTCAAGCGTCCAAGGTCTGAAAAAAATTCGGATTTCTCGTCCAATTTTATTCTTACATCAATACGATCTGCTCCATCTATGTACTTCAGATTGTCTACAGTTTCGTTAATTAGCGTCTGCAAATTCACTTCTTCGCATTTTATTTCTAATCTAGAGTTTTTAGAGTAGTTAATAATATCTTGAATAAAACGATCTAGTTTATGAACGCTTTGCGACATTTTGTCGAGATATAATTGTTGCTGCTCAGTATCTGGTTCTATTTTAGCTAAGCCAATCAAACCCAAAACAGAAGTCAATGGTGCTCTTAAATCATGAGAAGTACTATACACAAATTGATCTAATTCTTGATTGGTTTTCATCAGCTCATCATTCTGTTGCTTTAACATTTCTTCTGCATGAACCTTACCAGTTACATTTTTGGCTATTCCATAAGCTCCCACAATCTTATCTTCCAATAAAATAGGAATTTTTGTAATATTTAATTTAACAATAGATCCAAAGCTTGTTTTTATGTCGAATTGGAAAGATGTGTTTAAGCCTTTTAATGTATTATTTACATAATCTTGAAATTCAGAGATATCACCACTAGCTAGTAATCCTCTAAATTTTATTTTCTTTAATTCTTCAAAGCTGTAACCGGTAAGTTCTTCAAACTGCTTATTCACTGAAGTAAAATTACTTTCCAAATCAATTGAATATACTCCATCTGGATTGTTATCTACCAACGATTTGTATCGTTGTTCACTTTGAATTAATGAAATATCCGCTTGTCTTTTATCGGTTATATCTTCGATGGTTCCTACATGACCAAATAAATCTCCTTGGTCTGAAAATAAAGGAGAAGTAGTTGCTTTCACCCATCTGAATGAGCCATCAGGACGAATAAAGCGATAAGAGCCAGGATGAGCCCAACCTTTTCTGGCATATTCCTTCCATTCGGTAGTTAAAATATTTTTATCTTCAGAGTGAACATTTCTGTGCCATCCATCGCCCAATGCTTGTTCCAGAGATACTCCTGCAATTCTTTGCATTCTATTGTTCGTCCAAGTACAAGCTCCATTGATATCGGTAATAAAAATACCAACTGGATAGAATGCGCTCAAGGATCTAAATTTTTCCTCACTTGCTTTTAATGCAATTTCTGAGGCTTTACGATCAGTAATATCAAAAGCAAAACCAATTAATCCTTGACTATCATCCTCCCGAAACACGAAATGTTCATAATACCATTTGCCGCCATTCATTTCGCCAGATGCTATAAGATGCTCAAAATCAGTATGCAAAGCATTCATAATTTTGGGAGCAAATTGTGGATAGGTATCATAAACACTTAATCCGACTAATTCATGATCTTGCAAACCTAATCGTTGCAGACCTAAACCAGATGATTCTGTATAAGTGCCTTCAAAATCTAAACGATATACTGCGACTGGTATATTTTCAAGAATTCCGTTAAGTAATAAACTTTTTCTTTTTAATTCATTTTCCGATTGTTTTTTGATGGTGATATCTCGGATAATAGTATTGGTGATTTCATTTCCATTTTTATCGATGAACATAGCAGTAGAAATGTCAGCTTGGAATTTGCTTCCATCTTTTCTAACGCAGGTAAGTTCGCCTTTAAATTTTCCATTTCTTAAGCGCTCATCCAATGCCTCTTTTAATTTGGGATCAGAAGTATCCATGATTTCCTTTCTGCCAGATTGGAGCATTTCTGTTTCTGTTCTTCCAAAAAGAATACATGCTTCTAAATTGGTTGCAAGGATTTGCCCTTCTTTGGTCGTGATGATAATTCCATCATTACTGTTTTCAAAAAATGATTGGTATCTATTTTGAATTTCTAGTAAAACTTCTTCTGCGTGTTTGCGATCACTTATGTTGATGATAGATCCTATCCGTTCAGAAATGTTTAAGGCAGTGGAAACCGTATTTACATTTTCACGAATCCAAATTACATCTCCAGATTTGGAAATCATTCTATAATCACAGGTGTAGTAAGGTTCAGTAGTTTCACTTTTCAATGAATAAACGTAATCCCGATCATCTGGATGGACATGCTCTATCCAAAATGAAGGATCGCTGATCCATTCAGATACAGGATATCCTAAAAGTTCTTCGGCATATTGGTTTACAAAAGTATATTGATAAGTTTGGGCATTCCCTCTCCAAATAATAGTTTTAACATTGTCAAAAATCTGTTCTAAATGATCTGATTTTTCCTCATCTACCTTATATTCTTGAATTTTAGTTTCTAATGCTATGGCTCTAGTTGTGAAAAGCATTTCAATAAACTGACCATGTTCTGCAGCTCTTAACGTTTTTCCTATTGTTTCAACTTCTGAATAGGATCCATCTTTTTTTCTTATTCGATAATTTATTCGATAGCTAGATGGGGTGGTTAATATTAATTGATGTGTTTTCTTGAATTCTTCTAAATCATCTTTATGAAAAAATTCATAAGCAGAATGACCGATTAATTCTTCTGGATGATAGCCAAGTAGCGGACGACATGCAGGAGATATGTAAGTAAAAATACCTTCTGATGTATGTGTGGAAATAATATCTTCAGAATTTTCGGCAATGGATTTAAATCTTGCTTCATTCCCAGATACTAGCTTTGTTATAATAGTAGTTTCTGCATTTCCTATGATATAGGTAAGTGCAGCAGACTCACCATCATATTCTAGCAATTCAATTTTTGCCTGAAAATCTTTAATAGTTCCTGAATTGGTTCTTAATTTTAGCTCGTAGTTATTAAGTATTTTGTTTGTTTTTATTTTTTCTATCAATTTTCTACGGTCGTCTATTACCGCCCAAATATTAATTTCTATACTAGTCCCTTCAAAAATTTCATCATCTATATATCCAAATAGTTCTGCAAATTTATCGTTGATATAAACGATTTTTCCATCGCTTAATCGCATGACACTTACTGCATAGTTACTATCGTTGTACATTTTTATTAATGAATTTTCTTTTGGTTTTTGACTTTCGCTTACAATGTTTGTTATTATTTTACGATCGAGTATTGATTTTATGGCAATGCTTAATAATGGTAAATCCTTTTTAAGTATATAATCATCTGCACCAGCTTTAATACAGGTTTCTGTATATCCATCAGCAAGACTTTCGCTCAAAACAATAAACGAGTTTTGAGAAGAGTTATTCTTAGCAATATTCAAAGCTTCGAGCGGAGATAGTTCAGTAAAGTTTAGGTCTGCTATAATGATAGCAGGATAAAAATCACTTAATAAACGCTCAAAATCAGCTTTTGTATTTACAAATTGAGGCGTAAAAAACAAGTCCGATTTCTTCAATTCCGAAACTATCTGGTTTAAAGCAGATAGACTATCACCCAACAAAAGGATTTTTAAATGTTTTTTCATAAATAGAATGATAGTATTTCTTGAAAAACAGTTAACAAATCCCTTTAATCTTTAAAAAACTCAATCGCATTCTCATCAGCTATAATTATTTTTTTATCTTATAGTTAAAAAAGTAAGGAATAGTTACAAAAATTAAAATATTGAATTTCTATATTCAAATGTATTAGATGAATTTATATTTTGCAATAAGATGTTATTCACATTTCCCCATTAGGTATTTCTTCAACAAACTTATTGCTAAGTGGTTTACTAAAAAATTTGTGTATATGCTTATTTTGAGATATTCTTTTCTTGTCCAATGGGTCAAGAGTTGAGGAAAGCATGTAAATTTTACAAATACCTAAAATATTTTCATTCAGATTTTGATATTCTTCCAAAAACTGAAAACCATCCATTTCTGGCATTCTTATATCTAAAAAAATAACTATTTCACCTAAATGATTGCCAAAACTTTCTTTGTTAATATTATTTTTTAAAAATTGAAGTGCAGCTTTGGCGGAAGTAAATGTTTTTATCTCCTTTGCAAAACAGTTATTTTGAATAATTTTTTTATTGATAAGATTATCAATTGGATTATCGTCTACAAGCAAAACCATTTTGCATTTATAATCGGTCATAATTTACTTTTTCATTTTTGAGAAGGGAGCATAAATTAATTTGATTTTAAATATTCTAGTGCATCAAATGTATCCAAAAGTTTAATAAATCTTTGTTTAAACGTTTAAAATAGATTTTTTTTCAAACAATACAATTTTTAATCTATCAATACAGTTCAATTTCCACTAAAAAAGTAATTTAGCCAAATGGAAATAAATAATTCAAAAAGAAAAAAATCGTCGAATTTATCTTGGGTTGTAGTTTTTTTGATTCTTTTTGGATCTATCGCTTATTATTACACTCAAAAGAAAAATGAAAAAATCATTACCGAGAAATCAAATAATGTAACAGCAGTAGAAGAACCAAAATTCATAATTGGTGGAACAGTGAGTTTTTATAAAGGAGATTCATTGATCAAAAAGATTGAAGTAGAAATAGCAGATGATGAGAATGAAAAGGCTCAAGGGCTTATGTACAGAAAATCCATGGGAGAAAATGTTGGGATGATTTTTTTATTTGATGAAGAAAAAGATCAGAGTTTTTGGATGAAAAATACGTTTTTAGCTTTAGATATTATGTATATTGCTAAAGACTGGAAAGTAGTTTCTATTCAAGAATATGCCATTCCTTATAATGAAACTGCCTTACCTTCTGATGCTCCTGCACAATATGTGGTGGAGGTGAATGCTGGTTTTAGTGATCGATACAAAATTGGAAAAGGAACAAGAATTGAATTTAAAAAACTTGAAACAAAAGCCAGTTAAGTTTTTTTAAGGTTTACGAGTCCACTGGGTTGTTCTGCCTAAAAGTGAAATTCCAACATATCCTCTTATGTCTAATGTATTATAATCAACCATTTTTATAAATGATGAATAGGTTTTTCCATTGTTAGGATCGTAAATTGTTCCCTCGTCCCAAATTTTTTCTTTTGTGAAAACAAAATTTTTAAGAATTTCTAGCCCTACAATTGGTTTTGTTTGTAGAGCTTTATCTGGATTTTTTTCGTCGTTTGCTGGTTTGGTTTTTCCAGATTCTGGAGAGGTATTTATCTTTCCAAAATAAAGTCCAGATTTTTTATAAACTAGGATGGTAGCGGTCTTTTCTTGGTTGTACCATTCCCCTACAATTGCGTCACTTTGTTGCGCAAAAATTGGAAAACTTATGCTTAAAAATAAGCAGAATAGTAGTGTTTTTTTCATATATTTTTTTAGGTTGTTAAGTAAAGATAATAGAATTTATAAATGTTAGGTTTTATCAATAAAACTTTTGTAACAGTTCGTCAATTTTTAAACTATAATTCAGCTCTTTTTTACTTATTTTCTTTTCCAAGAAGTAGGGGAGGGAGGCAAAATAAAATCTTTGTTTGCTGTTTTATTGTAAAGAAATATTTCACCTTCCTATTATTTTCAGAGAAATCTTAAGTCATATTTAGATAAAAAATTCAAATTCTAGATTAGAAATCTTGAATAAATATCTATTTGATTTATTTATTTAGTTAAATGTATTTAATTAATTGATTTTAAATAGAATAAAGTAATTTAGTATTAAAAAATGAACACTGTTCACAATAGGAATTTGATAAAATTTTTAATATCTCTGGAGTAAATCTTTTAAAAAATAGAGGCTATCGCGAATGATTGATTTTTGCTGACTATCTGAAAAACCAGTGTGGTTTCTGTCTAATGAAAGATGAGCATAGCCTAACAATGCCGACCAAATTGTAAAGCTAACCACTTCTTGATTATAGTGTTTGATGGAGCCATCTTTAAGACAATCTGCCACTAAATTTTTCAGATAATTGAACCAAATTTCTGTAGAAAACAGCTTGGTTTCTTGACTATGATTTTGGTTTGTAGATGACTCGAAAAGGAGTTTAAAATCCTCTGGATTTTTGGAGGCAAAAGAGATAAAAAGTTCAAAACTTTCATGCAGTATTTCCAAAGGAATTTTAAGATTTGGATTTGGAATTACTGACTTCATCAAGGCCTCCATACTCGATTTGTGAAGCTCCTCGAGAATTTGATTTTTATCTTTAAAATAAACATAAATACTACCGATACTCAACTCAGCTTTTTTGGCAATTATTCTGATAGAAACTCCTTGAATTCCATTTTCGGAAAAGGCCTCCATTGCTGAACTTAGAATTTTTGCCCTGATGGTATCCTTCTTATTTACAATTTCAAAGTTAAGCATGATGGCTTTCAGGTATTATTTTACGACTTAGAAAAAGCCCATATCAAAAAAATCGGTAGTGCTTCCGACCAAGTTTGCAAATTATGTTTTCCACCTTCTATTTGATGGTAGTAAAAATCTGTATTTCTATGATAGCCTTTCTTTTCCATAATTAAAAGCAAATCTAAAGTATCATCTATTGCATCTATGATTCCATTATTATTTCTATCGGCCTTCTCATCTTCTGTACCTGCTTCTAGCCAAAACTTTGCCTTATAAATCACTTTTCTTTTTTGTACCACATCATGCATAATACGAGCAGAATCGGTATAATTTTTTCCTAAATCTACACTACGCCACCAAAAAGCACCAGAAAACACTCCACAAACTCCAAATATATTAGGCTGATTGAAAACCGTATCAAAAGCAGAAAGCCCTCCTAAAGAACAACCTGCGTAGCCGATATCTTCTGTTTTATCTGAAATAGAATAATTGCTTTTTAAATAAGGCAAAAGTTCATTTAAAAGAAATTGTTGATAATCTTTAGCTTTAGCTCCTCTGTTTTTAAAGTCGGGTCTACCAGCTATTCCATATTCAGAAAGTCGGTCTGCTGAATGTATTCCAACAATAATTAATTTTTTAATACTATTCGTATTAGAAAGTAATTGTAATGTGGCGTCAACTTTCATACTTGCCAAATCTTGACCATCATTCATAATCAATAAAGATGAAGGAGTATCGGTATTGGAAAAAAGAGGTGGAAGTAGAATACTTAATTTTACTTTTCTCTTTAAATAGATCGAATTAAAATTATTCACCTCAATTCCCGCAACCCGTTCGATATTAAGATTCACTGCATTCGTAAGAATTCCTCTAAACATAAATAAATTAAAAAAGAAAAGCAACTAAAGTAGGAGAATCATTCTAAACCTACAATGTTTCTGTATTAATTTAGTTTTCATAAGTTTTTTTTAAAATAAACTTTTCTCCATAAATTTTATATTTTAGGAAAATTAATATTTCTGAAATTTTATATAACTATCTACCCATGAAAGAAGAATATTTCAGATGGTATTCGCCCCATTTAGGTCGCGATTCGCAAATGCTAGTGTTTGGACATGCCGGTTATCCGGTTATTGTTTTTCCTACCTCCATGGGAAATTACGCACAGAACAAAGATTTTGGTCTTATTGAATCTGCACGATGGTATGTTGAGCAAGGATTAATAAAAATTTATTGTCCAGACGGTATTGATAATGATAGCTGGTATAATAAATCAGTACATCCATCAATACGGGTTCATAATCATATTCAATATGAAAAAATGATTATTGACGATGTAATTCATAGAGCAATTTATGAAACCTGGAAAAATAAGGTTGTACTTGCTGGTTGTAGTTTTGGGGCCTATCATGCTGTAAATATGGCATTTAGACATCCAAATAAAGTAAGTCACGTTTTTTCTATGGGTGGTGCATTTGATATAAAACCTCAAACAGATGGGTTTTACAATGATGATATTTTCTTTAATAATCCACCAGATTATATACCTGGGATGGATTTAGATCAAATCAAACATTTAAAAATCGTATTAGGAACAAGCGAACATGACATGTGCAAAGGACAGAATTACGAGTTTTCGGAACTTTTGAATAAAAAAGGATTACCACATTGGTTGGATGAACGTCCATTTGCTGATCATGATTGGCCAATTTGGAAAGAAATGTTCCCTCATTACTTATCACAAATAGATTTAAGTTAAAAATAATATAAAACAGTTTAAAATCTCTCATCATGAAAAAAATAGGAATTCTTTTTGGTCAAGAAAACACTTATCCACAAGCTTTTATAGAACGGATAAATGAAAAAAAAGTAAGCGGAATTATCGCCGAAGAAGTCAAAATCGACAAAGTAATGCAAGCTGTTCCTACAGATTATGCAGTGATCATTGATCGTATTTCGCAAGACATCCCTTTCTACAGAGGTATGCTTAAAAATGCTGCAATCTGCGGAACAGCGGTTATCAACAATCCATTTTGGTGGAGTGCGGATGAAAAGTTTTTTAATAATGCATTGGCAGTTAAAGTTGGAGTTCCAGTTCCAAAAACGGTTTTATTACCTTCTAATCAAAGACCAGCAGATACGAATGAGAACTCATTCAGAAATTTGGTACACCCATTAGATTGGGAAAGCATTTTCAGTTATATTGGTTTTCCGGCATACATGAAGCCTTTTTCTGGTGGTGGATGGAAAAGCGTTTACAAATTAACAGATGCTGGGCATTTCTTTCATACTCATCAAGAAACCGGAGAATTGGTAATGATGCTTCAAGAAGAAATTGTTTTCACAGAATATTTTAGATGCTATTGTTTGGGTGGCAAGGCTGTAAGAATTATGCAATACGAACCTAGAAATCCTCATCATTTACGTTATGTGACAGAGGGAGCACCTATTGCAAAAAAACTTTTGGAAACGATTCATGATTATGTATTAAAATTAAACCATGCTTTAGGGTATGATTTTAATACGGTTGAATTTGCTGTTAGAGATGGAATTCCTTATGCCATTGATTTTTGTAATCCGGCACCAGATGCTGATTTTGCTTCGGTTGGTCAGGAAAACTTTGATTGGGTGGTAGAAAATTCTGCAAATATGGCAATAGAAAGAGCTCAAAGTCAAAAAGATGGAGTCGACAACTTAACATGGGGAACATTTGTTAAAGATGCATGTGGACAAAATTCTACTAAAGCCGTTGCAGCAAAAAGGGCTTCACCTGTGGTAAAAAAGGCTGTTGTAGCAGCAAAACCAAAAGTAGCAAGTGCAACTATTAAGAAAAAATAAATTTATCTACCTATAAATAAAAGATTAATATGTCAGGATTTACACTGGGAATAGAAGAAGAGTTTCAGATCATAGATCCAGAAACCCGAGAACTCCGCTCGCACATGGAACAAATAGTGGAGAATGGTAAAGTGACATTAAAGGAACGTGTCAAGGCAGAAATGCACCAATCTGTAGTAGAAGTAGGAACCGATATTTGTAAAGATATTACAGAAGCTAGATCTGAAGTCACTTTTTTACGAAAAATGATTGCAGAATTAGCAGCAAAACAAGGATTGGTAATCGGTGCAGCTGGTACACATCCTTTTTCTTTGTGGAAAGATCAATTAATAACCGATCATCCAAGATATGAAGAAATTGTAAATGAATTACAAGATGCAGCCAGATCCAATTTAATTTTTGGTTTGCATGTGCATGTGGGGATAGAAAATCGAGAAATTGGCGTCTACACCATGAATGCAGTGAGATATTTTCTGCCTCACATTTTCGCTTTAGCAACCAATTCGCCATTTTGGGAAGGTCGCAATACGGGTTTTAAATCATTTAGAACAAAGGTTTTTGATAAATTTCCTAGGACCGGAATTCCAGATTTTTTTGCAAGCGCTCACGAGTATGATAGCTATATTGATCTTCTGGTAAAAACAAATTGCATTGATAACGGAAAAAAAATTTGGTGGGATATTCGTCTCCATCCATTTTTTGATACAGTAGAATTTAGAATGTGCGATATTCCAATGCGAGTAGATGAGACCATTGCACTAGCAGCAGTTATGCAAGCATTGGTCGCAAAAATCCATAAATTGAAAAAAAGTAATATTCAATTTATACCATACGGAAGAGCTTTAATTAATGAAAACAAATGGCGAGCAGCCCGATGGGGAATTAGTGGTAAGCTTATTGATTTTGGTATAGAAAAAGAAGTAGAAACAAAATTACTTGTTTTAGAATTATTAGAATTTATAGATGATGTGGTGGATGATTTAGGAAGTAGACATGAAATTGAATATGTGCATACTATGCTTAAAAATGGAACAGGAGCCGATAGACAATTGGAAATTTATGAAAAAAATAATGATTTAAAAGATGTGGTAGACTATATTGTATCAGAAACAAATAGTGGTTTATAAATTTTGAACGTTCTATAAATATTTTCGTAAGAAAGCCATATAATTAATTTTCGTAGTGAAGCAAAGCAAAAAAATGACAAATAATACAATACGCGTGGCCATTTTGGACATGTATGACGGTGCAGCTAATGAGGGCTTAAGATGTTTGAAAAAAATAATCGAAAATCATACAGCAGGGTTTGAATATGAGATTTTTAACGTAAGACAATTAATGCAATTTCCTGATCTGTCTTTTGATATTTATATTTCGACAGGTGGACCAGGAGATCCAAACGATACAGGAAATTGGGGAACCAATTATTTTCAATTGATGGATGATATCATGGCATTTAACAAAAGAAATAATTATAAAAAGAAGAATGCATTTTTCATTTGCCACTCCTTTCAATTAATGTGTAATCATTTGAATTTAGGAGATGTGACTTTGAGAAACAGACCAAGTTTTGGAATTTTTCCAGTTCATAAAACTTTAGCAGCATTTGAAGATAATTTATTAGACGATTTAACAGACCCTTTTTATGCAGTAGATTCTAGAGACTGGCAAGTAGTAAATCCTAATCACAAACAAATGGAAAAAATTGGAGCCGAAATTTTAGCATTAGAAAAAATAAGAGATCATGTAGAATTTGAGCGAGCATTAATGGCTATTAAGTTTACGCCAGAATTTTACGGAACTCAATTTCATCCAGAAGCGGATGTAGAAGGCATGCTTACCTATTTTAAAAGAGAAGATAAACAAACTCAAATCATTAAGCAGCATGGAATTGGAAAATATGAACAAATGATGAGTTCGTTAAACGATCCGGAAAAAATTAAACATACGCATACCACTGTCCTTCCAAATTTTTTGGAAATATCCATCTCATCTTTACAAGAAATTTAAATTAAATTTTCATCTATGATTAAAACAGATCGCAAGGTTTTTAATCAGCATTTTTCTGAAACTAAGTATCAGGAAATGTTGGAAAAATTGTATTCAAAATTTAATCATATTATTCCGTTTCGAGTTGGAGAAACGCCAGTTTTTATTCCAGATAGTTTAAAAAATCATTTGCAAAAAGCTTGCAATGAGATTATAAAAGTGATCTGCCGACCAGAATACAAAGAATTGGTGAAGAATGCCATTCCAAAAGGTTTAAGTGTTCCCGCGGAAAATAGCCATACCAACTTTTTGGCTATTGATTTTGCAGTGTGCAAAGATGAAAACGATGAAATAATTCCTCAATTAATTGAACTACAAGGCTTTCCATCTTTATACTCTTATCAAGTATTACTTGGCGAAACTTTTAAAGAATGTTATCCTTTTTTGAAAGATAAAGAATATTTACAACCTGGAGTGCAAGTTGAAGAGTATATTAAAACGTTGAAAGATGTAATTTTAAATGGCGAAGATCCTAAAAATGTAATTCTTTTAGAAATAGAACCGGAAAAACAAAACACCTATATCGATTTTCTATGCACAGAGGAAATGATTGGAATAAAAACGGTTTGCATAAGTAAAGTTATTAAAGAAGGAAATAAATTATTCTATAATTTGGATGGTGTAAAAACTCAAATTAAGAGAATTTACAATCGAGTTATTTTTGATGAATTGGCATTAAGAGAAGATTTGCATCGTTCTTTTGATTTTTCTGATGATTTGGAAATAACTTGGGCAGGGCATCCAAATTGGTTTTTCAAAATCAGCAAATACACGATGCCATTTTTGAAAAGCAGGTATGTACCAGAAAGTATTTTTGTGAATGAATTAAAAGAAATACCTCACGATTTAGAAAATTATGTTTTAAAACCTTTGTATTCTTTTTCCGGTGCTGGTGTTAGATTTCATGTTTTGCGGTCTGATATCACAGAATTAAAATCTCCTGAACATTATATTTTACAAAAGAAAGTAAATTATGAACCAGTAGTTCAAGCTCCAGATGGAATGATCAAAGCCGAAGTTAGAATGTTGTTTCTTTGGCCAGAGAAGGAAGAAAAACCTTTATTAATGGCAAATCTAGCACGATTGAGCAGAGGAGAAATGATCGGAGTTAAGTTTAATAAAGATAAAACTTGGGTTGGTGGAACTATCTGTATGTTCTAATTA
>JBBQYA010000058.1:0-18875 GCA_038209155.1 Sphingobacteriales bacterium
CTACTTCTACTAATTACTTCATTTTCTTGTGAGAAAATTGTAAAGAAAAAAAAGGAATTCACACAAAAAAGAGAGGTTGGAACAAAGCCTTTTGAAGATTTCTTTTCTATAAGAGATTACCCAAATATGTCACCTGATATAGCTGCTTACAAGCAAGTAGTAAATTCAGAAATGCAGAAAATGACTAATGAAAGATCAAGTTCATCTGTAAGTTGGCAAATGGAAGGACCTTTGAATATTGGCGGAAGAATAAATTCTATTGCGATACATCCATCAAGTTTGAATACGATTATTATTGGTACACCAAACGGTGGAATATTTAAATCCATTAATGATGGTGCAACTTGGCAAGCTGTTTTTGATAATGAAATTACCTCTGCGATTGGTGATATTGTTTATGCACCTTCCAATTCTCAAATTGTATTTGCAGGAACTGGAGATCCAGCTTTAGGAGGATATTCCTTTATTGGAAACGGTATTTATAAAAGTATAGATGGTGGCGATACTTGGTCTAACTCTGGTTTAACAAATACGGGAGTGATTTCTAAAATTCAAGTTCATCCAACAAATCCAAATATCATTTATGTAGCAGCGATGGGCATAAAAATGATTAGATCGAATGATAGAGGCATTTATAAATCAATAGATGGTGGAGCAACTTGGAATCTAATTAAGTTTATAAATAACGAAACTGGTTTCAATAATATATTGATAAATCCTGTAAATCCATCTATTTTATATGCTACAAGTTGGAGCAGAGTAAGAAATAACGAGGAATCTATCATAAGTGGATACACTTCCAGATTATACAAAAGCATAGATGCTGGACTAACTTGGAATCAACTTAGTAATGGATTACCAAACATTAATTTAAGTAAATGGAATATGTGTATGAGTAAGCAAAATCCAGAAAAGTTATATGTTTCCTTAATAGATTCTACTTTGGAATTTAATAGTGCGTATGTTACTACTAATGGAGGAAATAGCTTTATTCCATTAACTAGCAATGGATTAAATTCCCCATTTAGAAATTTTGGATGGTATTTTGGCGGATTAACGATAAATCCAACAAACGATAATGATTTTTTATTGGGTGGGGTTGATCTTTGGCGAACTAGAGACGGTGGAAATAACTTCGCATTAGCGGCGCCCGAATGGTTTCTTTATATTGTTCATGCAGATCATCACGATGTGGAATGGATTAGTAATAACACGTTTTATTTATGCACTGATGGTGGATTGTACAAAACCATAGATGGAGGAATTAACTATTTTCATTATAAAAACCTACCGATCAACCAGTTTTATAGAACATCCATAAATCCTAATGCTTTAAATGATTATTGGGCAGGTGCGCAAGATAATGGAACTACCAATGGAAATGCCGCTAATATTGCAAATTGGAGCAGAGTTTATGGAGGTGATGGTTTTCAACAACGATTTAATCCAACAAATTCTTTGGAATTTTTTACAGAAACACAAAATGGTGGTATCGTATCTACCAATGATGGAGGTATGAATTGGTTTAATGGAGATAATAATATAGACCCTAGCGACAGGAGAAATTGGGATATGCCATATGTAATGAGCAGTTTTGATCCTGAAATTTTATACACTGGCACCTATCGAATTTATAAAAACAATACTGGCGTGTTTACCAATTGGATTCCTATCAGCAATGATTTAACAGATGGAATTATTTTCGCCCCACGATTTCATAACATTTCAGCGATAGATCATTCCACATTAAATTCTAAAAAAATAGTAGCTGGTACATCAGACGCTAATGTTTGGTATACAAATAATGATGGGACCACTTGGAATAATATTACTTCTACTCTTCCTACTCGGTATGTAACTTCAGTTAAATGCTCTCCAAATAATGCAAATACGATGTATGTAACTCACTCTGGTTATTTATACAATTCATTTATTCCACATATTCATAAGTCCATAGACAATGGTTTAAATTGGATAGATATATCTTCCAATCTTCCACAATTTGCCATTAATGATTTATACATAGGAATTGGGCACGAAAATGATTTGTTTGTAGCTACAGATGGTGGAATATATTATACCAATACCGGTGGAACCACTTGGCAAAGACTTGGAAATAATATGCCTTTGATTCCGGTGTATGATATTGAATATGATGAATATAACAATAAATTGATAGCAGGTACTTTTGGGCGATCTGTTCAAAGTATAGATTTGACAGGAATTACTTCTGGAGTTGCGAAGCCTTTTGTTAAAGACAATTTGGCTATCACAGTTTTTCCCATTCCTTTTGAAAATAATTTAACTTTAGTGTGCAATCAATCTCTCAACAATGCTCTTATTTATATTTATGATTTGAATGGTAAACTCGTTTATACAACTAAACAATCTTTACAAGAACGAGAAGCCTTTAATCTCAATTTAGATTTAAAACCTGGCAGCTATATTCTTCATGTAAAAGAAGGAAATAGTTCTTTCAGTAAAAAAATAATGAAGTTTTGATTAATAAAAAAGGAGTTAGCTAGAAGTAAAATATAGTTTTAAGAAAAATTTTGGGTTAAAAAGGGTTATCTTCTTTCAGTATGTTTGTTTTAAAAATAAACATTTCTGGGGATATTCGCACTGATTTTTATTCTATATTTACAGGAAGTTTGAGGGAGTTTTTGAGCAAAATATATGACATAAGCCCCACAAGCGAACTAAAATAGAAATGTTGGAGAGGATTTATTGCAGATATATGTAAGTTAGCACTCATTATAAAAACACGACACGAATGACAATAAAGTTCGACATCGATAAATTTATAACGCATTTAGACAGGTATAAATCTGACTTACAAACTTTATATAAATGGAATGCGAAAATTGATAGACTTGTAGAACTTGAAACCTTAACGAAAAAACAAGTAGAAGAACTTAACGCTTTATCTCCTTACAAAAAAGAACTTCAACTAAAAAAAATCGTTGGACAAAAACTGAATTACACATTAAAATCAAACGCAGAACTATTTGACAAACTTTGTTTATGGGTAATTAAAGATTGGGGCGGAATTACAACTGCAAATGACAATGATACAATTTGTTTAATCAAAGGCTTTTTAAATCAGGACAAACCACATTTCAACCGAATAGCAAGTTCTTCAAAAGTTGGAGCATATTTATTTCCCGATAGAAACGTAATTTACGACTCACGCGTTGCTTATTCACTCAATTGGATTATTCTATCTGAAAACGCAGGGCAGCAATACTTTCCTATTCCAGAAGGTCGAAACTCAAAAATGTCTGCATTTGACTTAAACGTATTAATAAGACTTAAAAACATTTCAATATACCAGCCAATTGAGATTACAAATTTGGACCATAGCCTTTTTATTAAAAATTCCGACAAGAAACTTTACATAAATAAAAAGGACGCATATTCCGAACTGAACAATCTCGTCAAACGGATAAATCAAAAGTTATCGAAAGGTGACAAAGAGAAAGAACAAAATTTATACTTTACTGAAATGCTATTATTTTCAATTGCAGACAGAGAAGTTTTTATGGACATAACGACAAAGTATGGAACGAATTGACAAAAGAATAACGAGTGCTAACAGGCGTTTCGTAAAAAAGCGGGTTCAGTGCTTAAATGAAGCTTTGTACTTGGTATCAAGTTCAGTGCTGGCATAAAGCTTAGCGTCTCGTAATCCGCTTTTTCGCCAAGTGCCAAACCGTTAACTTTCAGGCTATGAAGATAGTGCTAATCTGAAACTTTAGTTCATTTAATAAACATTTTTAGTCAACAAATAGGTATCTTTAATAAGTGAAAAAGAAGAAACAAATAGGACTAGACTTTGTGGTTGACAAGTTGACCAACTCCATTGAGAATGTGGTTACAGGTGACTGTTTTCCAACAGACATTATACTCATTTCTTCGGCAGACCTCAAGACAGCAAGTAAGATAAAAGGCTGGCAGTTTGACTGGAAAGACGAATTTAAACGACCCGAGAGAGATGTTTTTAAACTTACAATTGTAAACAATCAGACAATTGTTCAAGGATTTATAAGTTTGGAAATTAAATCCGACCATGTTTATATGCACTTGGTTGAGAGTGCACCTTTCAACAAAGGCAAGACAAAAATTTACGCTGGAGTTCCAGGAAACTTGGTTGCATTTGCTTGCAAACTTTCCTTTCAGCGTGGACACGAAGGCAATGTTTCCTTCTTTTCTAAAACACAACTTGTTCAACATTACATTGACACTTTAGGTGCTTTACATTTCGGTGGACGAGTTATGATCATTGACACTAGCGCAGCATTAAAACTTTTAAACAAATATTTTCCAAAATGAAAAACAAAGTAAAAGAATTAGACGTGGACTTTATTGGCGGACAAGGTTCGTTAACAAAGGACGAAGAAAGACAAATCAGTGAATTCATTAAAGCTCAAAAATTATTGAGAGTTAAACAACAAATTCACAAGACCAAGACTTCAATCCGTAAGAAGTTTTTGGCGTAATATGACCTAAAGACTAAGTGAAAAAAGAAGCCAGCACCTAATCGAGTAGACTTCTCCGCTAGAAACTAACAGAATACGCCTCTCACACCACGACTTTTTTTAAATTAAAAAAGTATGTACGGTTCTTGCCATAGAAAATCTGGGACAAGCTGTATACGGAGGTTCGCAAACCGATGGGTTAAATAAAATGTAATTATCCAATAGCGAATAATAACCCCGTTTCTTGAGTCTTACGATTGTTATCGTAGTGGTCAATATTGGAATCTGGCACTGCCCAACCACCTTTTCTACCTACCAATAGCCTAGCCTTTTGCTAAAATGTCCACCGGACATTTTCTTTACGCTCAGTCCTTCCATGCGTAAGCGTGAATGTTTGTTCTTTTAACTAAACATTTCTAGGGATTTTCACTCTCAATATTATTCTATAGTTAAAGGAAGTTTCAGGGATTTTTTTTACAAATGGTCCCAATTTTTTTGGGAGACTGTCGTTACTTGTAATGCTAAACGAAATACAACGCACCGAAACAATGACAGATATTTCAAAACTTAAAATCGCAACTTATAAGACCAACCGACATTGGGATTTTGGCAATAAAATTCTTTATGACTTGTGCAGCATCAATTTTCACCACGACCAAGACGACATCATTTTGACAAAGGTGTTGTTCATCGGACGGATTTATGCAGCAGCAATTGAGAGACGGAAAAATAAGTCAACCGACATTAACGATGATTTTTACACTAATACGGTTGCTCCTACTTTTAGAAATTCAAATCTGGACAAACATTTAGCTGACTTGAAAGGTAAAAAACTGACCGTTGACATTATACCGCAAGTTTTACAAGTTCATTATGACTTGATGAAAACACTATTCAAAATAACAGAATTAAATAAGCGTTCTTTCTGTTCAAAGTATTTGCACTTTCATTTGCCTGACTTGTTTTTCATTTACGACAGTCGTGCATTGACAGCTTTAAGAGATTTTAAAAGCGAAGTTCCAAAAGACCTGCAAGAAATTCTGCAATTAAAAAATGTTGACAGCGAATACGCAAATTTTTACTGCAGGTCTTTTGACATTAAAAACAAAATTGAATTTGAACATAAAACTGAAATTACGCCTCGACAACTTGACAACTTACTTATTGAGAAAGCAAATGGTAAAAAGCAAACCGCTTCGCAACAGTGAAGAATAACTGGCTATAACACCACCCACAAAAATTAACACTTCACTACTTAAATAAACCTTTATCCTTCCTATCCATTATTATTTTATTATAAAAATAACTACAGTTAACTATTAACCTTTTTCATCAAAAGAAACTTTCAATAAATAAAAAAGAAAACTCCTAAATCTCAAAAACAAACCCAGACTCTGTCAAAGCTTGATATTTTTTCTTATTAAACTTATATAAATCTGCTGGGCGGTGAGAAACTCCTGTGCGTTTCTTTTTTACTTCGGTAAGCAATCCAAAGCCAAGAATTTTTTTTCTGAAATTTCTTTTGTCGATATTTTTCTCCAAAATCACTTCGTATAGATGTTGTAATTGAGTAAGAGTGAAATTTTCTTCCAACAATTCAAAACCTAAAGGTTCTCTATTAATTTCATTTCTTAGTTTTTCAATTGCTTTTTGAGCTATTTCATTATGATCAAATGCCAAATCGGGTAAGGAATTTGCAGGCCACCAAAAAGCCTTTTTTGCATAATTGGTTACTGGGTGCAATCCATATTCTGTACGTTTTATGATTGCATAATAAGCGACTGTAACTACTCTGCCCTGTGGATGACGATCTATTTTTCCAAAAGAATGAAACTGTTGTAAATAAACTTCGCGAAGGCCTGTGAGTTCATACAAAATTCTTGCGGCAGCAGCATCTAAATCTTCATCCTGATTGACTAAGTTTCCAGGTATTGCTTTCCATTCTTTGAAAGGTTGTTTATTTCTTTCAATTAATAATATTTTTAGTTCTCCATCGTCGAAACCAAATAGTACACAATCCACTGAAAAAGAGGACTGAAGTTTGGGTAATTCTTTTTCGACCATAAAAAATTAATTTAGAAGGTTTTACAAAAAATAGTTTTGATTTAATTAAAATTCACACTTAAATCCAAAGGTACATCTGAATTTTTTCCTACACCCAACCTAAATTCACCTGCTTCTGTCACTAATTTCAAATCATTATTATAAAAAGCAAGATCACTAGCTTTTATCACAAATTGGACTGTTTTACTTTCTCCTGCATTCAATTTTACTTTTTGAAATCCCTTTAATTCTTTCACAGGTCTGCTTATGCTGGCTATCATATCTCTTACATATAATTGTGCAATTTCTTCTCCAGCCCTATTTCCAGAATTAGTAATTTTTGCACTTATCATCACCGAATCATTAGTTGAAAATGAATTTTTATTTAATTTAATGTCTGAATAAGTATAGGAAGTATAACTCATACCAAAACCAAAAGGAAATAATGGAGTATTTGGAATATCTAAATACTTGCTTGTGTATTTCTGATTTTCATCAAAAGGACGACCAGTGTTTTTTACATTATAATAAATAGGAATTTGACCTACCGATCTTGGAAAAGTCATGCTAAGTTTACCAGATGGGTTGGCATTTCCGAATAAAACATCGCAGATTGCTTCCCCAGCCATCGTTCCTGAAATCCAAGTTTCTAAAATGGCATCTACATTATTAGCTTCCCATGATAATTCTAAAGGTCTACCATTGGTAAGAACCAAAACTATCGGTTTGCCTATTTTTTTTAATTCGATTAATAAATTTCGCTGGTTTTCTAATAATCTAATATCGCTTAAACTTGCTGCTTCTCCACTCATTCCAAAAGTTTCACCTAAACAAACCACTAATACATCGGCTTTGGCAGCTATTAATTTGGCTTCTTCGATTAATTCTTTTGGAGTTTTTTTATCCAAAGTCAATTGTGCATCATGCGGATTCAACTTAGCAATCAACAAAGGTTCATCAACCATGTTGCAGCCTTTAGCATATAAAATTTTAGTAGAGTCCAATCTTTTTGACAGGCTTTCCCAAATGCTAATGGCTTTTTTCCAATCTCCTGCACCACTCCAATTTCCCAATAAATTTCTTTTATCTTTTACAAATGGTCCAATAAAAGCTATTTTTTGATTAAGATTTAATGGCAATAGTTGCTTTTCATTTTTTAAAAGCACCATACTTTTAATCGCAGATTCTTTAGCTAATTGTAGTTTATCTGCACTCATAATTTCAGCTTTAGCTTTCTTTTCTGATATTCCTCGATAAGGATCTTTGAATAATCCCAATTTGTATTTTGACTCTAAAACTAATCGACAGGCATCATCAATTAGTTTTTCATTTACTTTTCCAGACTTTACTAAGTCAGGCAATTTTTTTAAAAATAATTCGCCTACCATATCCATTTGTACAGGTGCAGTGATAGCCAATCTTGTAACTTCTTCTTCGTCTCCTACTCCATGATTTACCATTTCGTTTATTGCAGTATAGTCAGTAGCCACTAATCCTTTAAATCCCCATTGTTTCCGCAATAAATCTGTCATCAACCAATAACTACCTGTTGCTGGAACTCCATTTATCGCATTGAAAGAACTCATTAAACTTCCAGCACCTGCATCAATCCCAGCTTTGTAGGGTGGTAAATATTCATTATACATTCTGTTTAGACTCATATCGGTAGTATTATAATCTCTACCACTTTCTGCAGCTCCATACAAAGCAAAATGCTTGATGCATGCCATCACAGAATTATTATTTGCCATATCTCCGTTTTGATATCCATCTACCATCGCTTTTGAAATTGCAGAACCTAAATAGGTATCTTCTCCAGCACCTTCGGAAACTCTGCCCCATCTTGGATCTCTAGCAATATCTACCATTGGCGAAAAAACCCAATTTAAACCATCAGCACTTGCTTCTAAAGCTGCTGCTCGTGCTGTTTTTTTTATTAAATCGGTATCCCAAGAAGAAGATAAACCTAATGGAATTGGAAATATAGTTCTATGACCATGAATAACGTCGTATCCCATTAATAAAGGGATTTTCATTCGAGTTTCTTTGATCGCAATTTCTTGCAATTTTTTTACAGCGATAGGAGTAAATGTATTGAACACTCCACCCACCAAGCCTTTTTTAATGTTCAATTCCACATCTTTACTCATCACAGGCCCTGTAACATCAAAACCTATGGATGGTAAATTTAATTGTCCAATTTTTTCTTCCAAAGTCATTTTGGATATTAGATTAGAAATAAAATCATCCATTACTTTTTGATCGGAACTACTATTTTGTGTTTGAGAAAAAGTAGTTTCTTTCATTAATAAAATAGCCATTAAAACCAAAAAATACTTTAGGCTGGAAATAGAAAATACATTTCGTTTCATATTCTTATAATTTTTTAGTTGAATTTGTTTTTATAAAAGATAGCTTGGATAATCCGGTTTGAACTTCTGGACAACTCATAAATAATTGCCATAAAAGTCCAGTTCTATGATTTTCTATCATGATAATTATTGGACCTTGATCAATCGCTAAAAAAGAATCGGCGTACCAATTTTTAGATTCACTAAAACCATCGATAAAACCATATTTTCCAAAAAGCTTTCCATCAAAATCTTCATAAAAATGACGTAGAGCTTGCATGGAATATTCTGGTGTGTATGGAAATGCAGAAAGTGCAGCGGTTGGAGAAATAACTCCTAAATCCTCTAATGGAGAATGTGCCGCATAACCTGCATGACTATCACTAGCTGTCAAACCCCAAGATTTTTCTGAATATCCTTTAAACTTTTTAGGATTATCTATACAATAAGCACGATTGATGAGGGTATGATGTAAATTTTGTTCCCAATAATCAGCATAATTATCTTTCAACCCGCGAGGATCTAAACCCAAAAAAGAAAATTGAGAAAAAAACAATGGACCTCCAAAATCAAAACCTAAAGGTAAATTGATATTATAAAAGCTTTTATCATTAATGAAAAAATTTGTTTTAGTCCAGCCTTGATGGTAAACTTCTGGACTTATCGGATGAGTTGGCGAAGAAGCCGCAAGCACATAAGTAATTAAACATTCATTCCAGCCTCCCATTTTATGATTCATCGCCCAAGCTTTATCTGGAGACCAATGCCAATACAAAACGTTCTCTCCTTTGGTATGAAAATTCCAATCTACTGCATTCCACATTTGATTGATCTTTACAACCAATTCCTTTTCTTTTGCATTTTCTTGGTTAAAATATTGTCGTGCAGATAATAATCCTTGAAATAAAAAAGCGGTTTCTAAAAGATCAGCACCGTTATCATTTATGCTAAAAGGGATGGTTTTACCAGTTTCACCATTGAGCCAATGCGGATAAACTCCATGATATGAATCTGACTTTTGTAAAAAATTGACCATTTTCAAAAGTTGATTTACAGCTTGTTTTCTGCTAATCCATTTTCTATCAGCTGCCACTATGATTGCCATTACTCCAAATCCAGAGCCACCAGTGGTGACTACTTCCACACCATAACCGAAAGTTTTATTGCTTCGCTCTCTTGCCAAGCCACTTATAGGATGGGCAAATTCCCAAAAATACTTGAAAGTAGTTTTTTGAACATGCTCTAATAATTCATCATCACTCAGCTTTTTTTTATTCGCGCAAGCAAAATTGGAAAAAGAAAAAATGGCAATAAACAGGAACGCTAAAATAAGGTAATAGGTTTTTCTGTTCATTGATAATTTGGATACTAATAAATTTCAATAGGTATAAATAGTACTTCTGTTTTATAATTCCGAAAAATTTAGTTTACCTATTTTTTAAAGCATTATAAATAAGGTGCTGTAAATCCTAATTTTCTCATTCCTGCTTTCACTTCTGGGCAAGAGGTAAATAAATTCCAAAGCAAACCAGAACGATGATTTTCAATCATCACTACAATTGGACCTTGATCTATCGCTAAAGTAGAATTGGCAAACCATTGATTGTGCAAACTAAAAGCATCGTAAAAACCATTATTAGACCAAAGACGATCTCCAATTTTATAATAGAAAAAATTGAGCGCGTCCATAGATTCTTTTGGTGAAAATGGAAAAGACGCAAGTGCCGCGGTTGGGGCAATTACACTTAAATCATTATTAGGTTCACTGGCTGCATACCCATTCATAATATCACTAGCAGTAAGTCCCCAGCAATCTTTACTATATCCAAAAAATGCTTTAGGGTTTGCTTTGCAATATTCAAAGTTTATAGCAGTATGATTTATTACTTGCTCCTCATAATTTGCATAAGCATCTTTTAATCCATAAGGATTAATTCCTAAAAAGGAATAATGAGAAAAGAATAATGGACCACCGTTTGCAGGCCCGAGAGGAAGTTTTTTTCCAAAATAACTTGCGCCATTTTTCATACCACCTTGCCTGGCCCAGCCGGCATCGTAAACATCTTTTGTAATACTATAATTTTTAGAAGATGCTGCTAAAACATAAACAATCAACGCCTCGTTCCAACCTCGAACTTGCATATTCATCATCCATGCTTTATTTGGACTCCAATGCCAATAAAGTGTTTTTTCTTTCGATTCCTTTTGAAACCAATTCCATTCTACCGCATCGCAGATGGTATCAATTTTGGCTCTTAATTTTGTTTCAGAAACATCCGACCTATCAAAAAACTGGCGAGCGCAAAGTAAACCTTGAACTAGAAAAGCAGTTTCTACCAAATCGGCTCCATTATCATTTTGACTAAATGCTATGGTATTTCCTGTGGTTCCGCTCAACCAATGTGGAAATGCTCCATGGTATCTGTTTGCTTTGTTTTGTAAAAAATCAGTAAGACCATTTAATCTAAATAAAGCATCATTTCTGGTGATGAAATTTCTATTTACTCCTGCCAATAAACCCATAACTCCAAAACCGGTGCCTCCAGTGGTAACCAAATCACCAGAACTATTTCTTTCTCTGGTCATGAAAGAAACTGGATTGCTATTATTAATAAAATAATTTAAGGTTTGAGATTGAACTTTATCCAATAACTCAGATTCGCTGATTCTAGCAAACTTATCTGTAGAATCTAGTTTGGTAATGAAATCTTTGCTAATTGAAGCATCCAATGAAGTGCCTTTGATATTAGAAACATCTTTTGCAATTGCGATTTGATATTTCTTATAGAAGGCTAAATTTTTTTGAAACTCAATAACTAAGGTGCTATCGTTGTTTTTGTAAGAATAATTGACGGCTTGAATTTGCCCATCCAACGATTTTACGATAATATTTTGAACGGAATTTCTATTGACAATTTCAGAGAAATTGATTGAAATAATTGGTAATAAAGAAACATTTCTTACCGTGCTAGCTGCATTGATATTGTTTACAGAAATAGAATTGATATAAAAGCCAACATTAGGAATATCTGGTTGATCATCTGGTTTATCTTTTGTTTTACACCCTGCAATTATTACAAAAAGCAAAATAAGATAGCTGTATTTTAAATTCATAAAGTATTAATAAACAAAAAACAAAGGCTGCCGCGATGGACAGCCTCTGCTTCCTTAACAAAAAATTATCTGCCTACCAATTCGATATCGTACAATGCTTTGATCTCTGTTTGAGATAAAAGTTTGTCAAATACACGAACTTCATCAATTTTGCCTAAAAAAGGTAATGTGAATCCTTCTGGAGGTAAAGTCGTACCTTGAACAAGATTTGCCCATCCACCTATTACTACTTCATTTGGAGAATTAAATTTAAAACTAGATCCTCTCGCAGCAAATTTCTTATTTCCAACTTGCACTCCATTTGCGTAAATTTGTAATCGATTTGAATCTAAAGGATTATAGGTAGTAATTAATTGAATCCACTTATTTTGTCCAGCACCTTTAATTACTTGATAGTCTACTCCCACATCTCCAAAATTATTTAGTTGATCTTGAAGTCCGCCGTTTGCGTCTCTATATAATGCTTTTGCAACTAAACTATCAGACCCAGGTCTATTTTGACCTGTTTCTAACATACAAGTTACGTTACCAAATAATTCATTTCCACCCATACTTTGGAAATAAGCTCTTGCTCCATTAACCCCTACTTGATTATTTGCTACTTGAATCCATGATGAAATAGTAAATGCACCACCAGTTGTCAACTTCCCTAAATCTTTTTTGTAATAAATAAAACCTTCATTTAAACTTACAGCTTGTCCCTTGATTCCAGGTACAAAACTTGAATTAACTTTTTGAGTCTCTGCTGTTTTAGTAATGTCTTCTTGGTAAGTTCCATCAAATGTCCAATGAGCTTTCAGATTTGCAGCTGCAACTTCGTTGGAGTTATTAAATCCACCAATTGTTGGTAATTTTGGATCTTCGTCATCTTTTTCTTTACATGCCGAGATGCTAATGACTGAAATAGCGAGTCCGCTAATCAAGAAATAATAAAATTTGTTCTTTTTCATGATTTGTTTTTGTTTGTTATTAAGTTAAATTATTAATTGTTAAAGATTTTTATTGTTTTTGATAATTATTGTGTTAAACTTTTTTTAAATTCCTTTTATGTTTTTTTTAATATCCCGGGTTTTGTGTAAGCCTGCCTCCACTCAGGGTTATTTGGTTTTGTGGTATCGGAAATAATTCATTTTTACCATCTACGAATTGTTTTCCAGCAGCTCTGAGAACAGTACCAGCTCTGCCTTGGCGGACTAAATCGAAAAAACGATCTTCTTCCATTGCCATTTCTACTCTTCGTTCTTTCCAAATAATATTTCTTAATTCACTTTGCTCTGTAACTTTTACAGAATCTAAGCCTGCTCGTATTCTTACTTTATTCAACGATGTTAAAGCTTTTGCTGTTTGTCCTGACTCATTACATGCTTCTGCGTGAATCAATAAAATATCTCCTAATCTAAGTACTTTTCTATTTACTTCTTTTGGATCTGCACCACACAAAATTGGTATGCTAGTAGGTTGATATGCCTTTTGGTTATATCTAGGATTTGATGCAACATCAGAAACTTTATCACCTTGTGGAGTGGTTTCTCCTCTGAACAAAATAGTTCCATTTTTTCGCGTATCGTTTGGCTCATAAGCTTTTTCTAAATCTTCTGTTGGAGTATTAAATCCCCAACCCCACTGACCTCGAACTGCTTGAATATTTGTCCAATTATCTGTCAAACCGCAATTTATATCATTTTGAGTCTGCACTTCAAAAATAGATTCCATGTTGTTTTCTACACGAAATATTTGTTCGTAATTTGTCATTAAGGTATAAGATCCATTCATCACTCGCTCAGAATTTGAAATTGCCATACCCCAATTTTTTTTATATAAATTTACTTTCGCAAGCATAGCAGCAGCAGAACCAGAAGTTGCTCTACCAATATCTTTTCCAGAATAAAAAGCTGGAAGTCTATTAGCAGCATCATTCAAATCTTGCTCTATTAATTGATAGATTTCATCTTTAGAAACTCTTAATGGATTTAGTTCTTCCTCTGTTTTTGGAGTTGCTATTACTTTGGGTACATCTCCAAATGTTCGAACTAAATTAAAATAATGATAAGCTCTCAAAAATTTAGCTTCTGCAATCAGACGTTCTTTTAAAACAGGGTTCATCTCTATTCCAGGAATATTATTAATGCATTGATTACTTAAATTTATTCCTTGATATTGACCCCTCCAAAAAAGGTCTATTAAAAACTGCGTTGGTGTAAAAGTGAAACTATCAAACTCATCCAAGAAACCAGCATCGCCTGGAGAACTTCCTTTGTCTGCATCATCAGATGGAATGCTAGTAATAGCTAAAAGGGCAAAACCACAATTTTCCCAAGAGTTTAAATTTCCATAAATACTCGTAACTGATTGTATAGCATCTTGTTCAGAATTAAAAAACTGTTCTGCTTTTTGCTCACCTTGAGGTTCTACATCCAAAAAATTCTTTTTGCAAGAATAAAAGAACACGACTAATACAATAAGTAATGCTAATATTTTACTCCTTTCAACTGTTTTTACTGTTTCTATTTTCATGCTAATAAAAATTTAAAAAATAAGGTTTACACCAACATTATAAGTAGAAGAAATAGGATAAACATTTAAATCTATACCTGCACTGGTAGGCGAACCTCCCACTTCTGGCGTGAAACCTTTGTATCCAAATATGGTGAGTGGATTTTGAGCTCCCGCAAATACTCGAAGTTTTTGAATTTTTGCTTCTGTTAATTTTGTTGAACCAAAAGTATAACCAAATTGTACATTTCTTATTCTTACATAATCTCCTTTTTCTATAAACCAAGAACTTGCTTCTAAATTAGGACCGTTCAAAAATGCAGAAGGATATTCATTAGAAGTTCCCGGTCCATTCCATCTGTTTTGAAAAAAGTCTAAAGTATAATTTTCATTTCCATTTCTTATAGCCTTCATTGCATTGTACAATTCCACTCCTGCAACTCCTTGAATATCTAATTGAAAATCAAATTTTCTGTAATCAGCTGCTAGAGAAATTCCATAAGTGAAACGTGGATTTGGGTTTCCTAATATCTGCTTATCATTTGCATCAATTTTATTATCACCATTTAAGTCTTTATAATTGAACCAACCCGCTTCCGCACCAGTCTGGCCAGATGCATCTGCTTCTTCTTGAGTTTGAAAAATACCTTCTACCTGATATCCATAGAAAGAACCAATTGGATCTCCAATTCTGGTTATATTGGTAAGAATTCCACCTACAGGTATTCCTCCGCTAAAAATAGAAGAATTGCCTGTTTTCACATCCAATACATTGTTTTTATTAAAAGCTCCATTTCCACTTATAGAATATCTAATTTCTCTAAAAGTCGAACGATAAGTAGCTGCCAATTCAATTCCTGAATTTCTAAACGTGGCAAAATTTCCTAGAATAGCATTATCTGCAATTCCTTGAGAAGATAAAATAGGCACTGCAAAGACGGCATCTTTGGTATCTTTAATGTAATAATCTGCTTCTAAAACTATTTTAGAATTCAGCATTTCTGCTTCAAATCCAAAATCATATTCTTCTACATTTTCCCAAATCAAAGTTGGAGGAGTTATTCTATTAATATTCGTTCCAATTCCGAATGGTGTAGTATTAAAAACTCCACCAGTTGTAGCTCTTAGAACAGTTATGTTTTCTGGAATTCCAGCATTACCCAATCTACCCCAACTTGCTTTTAGCTTCAATACATCTACCAATTGTTGAGATTTCATAAAATTCTCCTCTGTCAATATCCAACCTAAACCTACAGAAGGAAAATTGTCAAATCTGCTTTCTTTAGGAAATTTCGATGATCCATCTCTTCGCAAAGCGGCCGTCAATAGATATTTCTCTTTAAAAGCATAATTTAATCTTCCATAATAAGATAATATGGTTGCTATAGCGGTAGGATTGCTTAATGTTGCGGTTTTAGGGTCACCTAAATTAAAATTTAAAGAACCTTCATTTGTAAAAGGAACATCTAAAATGCTACCAATAAGTCTTTCGCTTTTAATGGCTTGGGAAGAGGTTCCGGCTAGTACAGTGAAACGATGATTTTTGATTTCTTTATTATAAGTTACTGTATTTTCAACAAGAACATCCGAATTTGTTCCAGTCTCTTTTACTAATCTACTATTTTTTGTTCTTTGAACCGTAGTTAAAGAATCTAAGGAAACATAATTTCTAAAACCTGCATTTCCAAAAGTTAGACCAATAGAAGATCTATACGTGAAATCTTTTAAGAATTTTAATTCACCATAAGCAGTGCTTGTAATGCTTTGGCCTTTTGATAGTTGGTTGAAATTATCAAGACTTGCTCTTGGATTTGGAAAATCACCTAAATTAAAATCAAATGAATCTCCATAATTTCCATTTTCTTTTCTTACTGGAATGATGGACGGAATTCTAAAAGCTTCCAGCAAAACAGAACCGGGAATATCAATACTGTTAAAGTGGAAAAACATGGCATTGTATCCAATTTTCAAGTTATCATTTACTTTTATTTCTGTTTGTAGCCGAGCCGTTATCTTTTCATAATTATTTCGATCAATTATTCCATCTTGATTTAAATAACCTAAGCTCGCTGCGAATGTTGCTTTTTCAGATCCTCCAGTAATTCCAACTTGATGGTTTTGAATCATGGCAGATTTTCTTAAAATCTCACTATACCAATCAGTGGTTTTAAATTCTGGAACAGTTGGGATTCCAAATTTTTCATTGATTAAAAATGCATATTGTTTTGCGCTTGCCATATCTACCTGATTTTGAACTCTTTGAATTCCAGTAAATCCTGTGTAGTCTATTTTAGATTTTCCTGCTTTCCCTTTTTTAGTAGTAATCAAAACTAAACCATTTGCAGCACGCACTCCATATATGGATGCAGATGATGCATCTTTTAATAAACTCATGGTTTCTATATCGTTTTGGTTTATGAAACTGATATCCTCCAACACAATTCCATCTACCACATACAAAGGTTCTGTTCTTCCAAAAATAGAACCTGTTCCACGAATTCTTACTCTCGGCGAAGAACCCGGAGCGCCACTATTGGTAATTTGAACCCCCGCTACTTTACCTTGTAAGGAACTCATCGGATTTTGTGATACCTGCTTATTTAATTCTTCTCCTTTTACAGAAGTAATTGATCCCGTCAAGTCAATTTTTCTTTGAGTTCCATATCCAACCGCTACTACTTCTTTCAACAAAGTTCGATCTGTAGACAGATCTATATTGTAAATCCCTCCAGATTGTACAGATATGGTTTGAGATTGATAGCCCAAATATTTTATTAACAATTGACTTGAACCTTCTGGTACTTCAATAGAATAATTTCCATTTATATCTGTTGGAGTGGCTATGGTAGTCCCAACCAGACTTATTACAACACCGATAAGTGGATTTGCATCTGCCTTATCTTTAACTACACCGCTTACTCTTAATGATTGAGACAAACCTACTTGCCAACAAAATACCAATAATAAAAGTAATATTTTTTTCATTTTTTTGTTGTTTGACAAACACTCTAATTACCAAATATATATTCTTTTTGATAAAAGTGTATGTTGAACACTAAGTAAATTAAAAAAAAATAATCCAATTCAATTTAAAACAAATGAATATAATTGATGTTGCAACATCAATTATTCACTAAAACATTTAAATTTATTATTTAAACCAATCAAAACCATAATCATGAAATTTAATTTATCAATCAAAGCTGCATCAGCTATAGTAATTGCAAGCACTTTTGCATTTACTACTATCACTCCAAAAGAAACTATTTATAAAGTAGATGCAGAAAAAAGCACGATCGTATGGGTGGGGAAAAAAGTAACTGGCGAGCATACTGGAAATGTAAAACTTTCTGAAGGTTCTCTATCTGACAATGGAAAAGTAATTACTTCCGGAAATCTTACTTTTGATATGACGAGTATTGATTGTACAGATATCGAAGATGCAGAATACAATGGAAAACTAATTGGTCATTTAAGATCCGATGATTTCTTTTCGGTAGATAAATTTCCTAATTCCACTTTCGCTATTACTTCTGTAAAATCTGTCGGTGGAACAAGATACGATGTGACTGGAAAACTTACTATTAAAGGAATTTCCAACCCAATAACCTTTCCAGCTACAATTTCAAAAAAAGAAAATATTTTGGTTGCGATTGCAGACATTAAAATAGATAGAACAAAATTTGATGTTAAATACGGTTCAGGTTCATTCTTTGAGGGTTTAGGAGACAAAGCCATTGATAACGAATTCTATTTAAAAATAAATTTAGTAGCTCAGAAGTAAAACATACGACCAATATATAAAACCCAATAGTTTTAAAGCTATTGGGCTTTTTTTTGTAATTATTTTTTTATCTTCACGGTATGATAAAAACTTTGAAACCTTTGAAATATCTTGCCGCTTCTGTACCAGCTACATTGGCAATAATCGGTAATTTATATGGCGGAAATTATGTTTTTTTAAACATCGGCTATAGTTTTGTTTTTATTCAATTATTAGACTATTTATTACCAGAGGATCATACCGACCCGGATCTGGGAACATCAGACATGTTTTCAACCTCCCTTCTTTTTGTATCTGTGCTTATGCATACAGCAGCCATTGGAACCTTGATTTATGGGATAAATTCTGGAATCTTGCAAAGTTATTTTATTTGGTTTGCCGCTATCTCCACTGGTGTAAATTCTGGAATAGCTGGTTTTGTTGTCGCCCATGAATTGATTCATAGGAAAGAAAAATTTTTGAGAAACCTTCGTATTTGGAATTTATTGATTGTGAATTATACCCATTTTTATGTAGAGCATGTAAAAGGGCACCATAAAAATGTAGGAACGAGCAAAGATCCCGCAACTGCAAAATATGGTGAAAATATCTATTCTTTTTTATCTAGAACTA
>JBBQYA010000059.1:0-18739 GCA_038209155.1 Sphingobacteriales bacterium
TTCTATAGAATCTTTTTTATCAATAAAATTTAAATTATTCTTAGTTTTTTCGGTTCTGTTTTTCTCAATTTTAGTTTCAGATTTTGCTAATTCCGATTTTGATTTTTGATTGCTAACAAAATAAAATCCAGCAACTAATAAAAGTAGTATAGAAGCTGCAGCAGCATATTTATAGAAATAGACAACTTTTTTATTGTTTGCATTTTTATCCAATTTTTCTTCTATTTGGACCCATGATGATGCTTCTGGTTCTAATTCAAAATCCTCAAAAGAATTTTTAATTAACTGATCTAATTTATTTGGTTGATCTTTCATTATATATATCCTCCATTCTTAAAACTTGTTCTTTTAATAAACCTCTTGCTCTTGCAAGTTGTGATTTTGATGTCCCTTCACTTATTGATAATTCTTTTGCAATTTCTTTGTGTGTATACCCTTCAATTGCATACATATTAAAAACGATTCGATATCCTGGGGAAAGTTTTTGAATAATAGTTAATAATTCTTGAACTTTCAATCTACTGTCTGCCATTTCCCAACCTACTACATTATCCTCTACTTCATCACTTGCTACTACTGGAAGCATTCTCAATTTTTTACGGTAAAATCCAATTGAAGTGGTAACCATTATTCTTTTCAACCATCCTTCAAACGAACCTTCTCCTCTGTAATCATTTATTTTTTCAAACATTCTTACAAAAGCAACTTGCATCATATCTTCAGCTTCTAATCTATCTGTTGCATATCTTGCACAAATTCCTAACATTTTTCCAGCAAACATGCTATATAACATTTCTTGAGAGCGGCTTTTTCCAGCTTTGCAACCTTGTATAATTTCATCAAGAATGTTTTTGTTAACTGTCATCTGAGCGTTTATATTTACAAGAGGCTATTCCATTGCAAAAGGTTGCATGGTAAATAAAAAAAATAAATAAAGCTTTAGGATTTGATTTTTGAAAGAAAAAAATCTTGTTTGAAAATCAAAAAAAGGCTATTTGAGAACTGAAAAGCACTTTTTTTATTTAAATCAAAGTAGGGTTCAAATCGAGAACTTAGAATTAAATTTTTGCTCAAATTAATATTACCGATCAATCTTAAGATTAACAATTCTCTTTCTTTAAGAAAATAAGCCTCATTATCAATTTTGATAGAAACGGATTGATAAACTGGACTTCCTAAAATTGATTGAAATCCATTACCCCTAAAATAAGTAGCATACAACTCAAAATAATTGGTCCTGATTTTTGCATTAGCATTAAAACCATTTCCATTTGGAAAAATTTGGTAAGGAAATGGAGAAAATAATTTTTGATATAAATGAAAAACAGAAAACTGATATTGATTAATAAAATTTTTACCTGAGGAAGTGAATTCAATTCCTAAAGCAGTATTTAATCGAGTTTGAATGGGTTCATTCAAAGTATCTATTTGCCCACCGCGATGAAATGCAATTGCTTGTAAAGGAAATTCGAGTTTGTTGTTAGCCGATTTAAAAGGTTTAATTCTACTTGATAATCCTCCATTTATCTCCTCTTGATCTGAAGATGGTTTATAGATCATTTTTTCCCAATTAATCCAAAAATCTGTATAAAAATATTCTTTATCAGCTATAAATTGAGTTCCATATTCTAAAGGATCTACAATCTTTCTATCTTGATCATAAAGAATTTCTAAATAATTATGATCGGTGGTACCTTGTAAAACCCCATTAATTAATTTCAAATTATTTTTTTGATAAATAATGGAAAACACAGGCAAAACATCATTGATTCCATCAAATCCAAAATCTTTTCGAATTAATACACCTGCATTAATCGCAACATTTTCATTAGAGTAAAAAGTTAAAGAAGGAATATTTTGAGTTCCATAGAAAGTAATTCCATCTGCAAATTTATTGAAGTACTCGTAGTTACGTTGGTAATTAAAACTGTATATTGAAAGTTCTAATGACTTACTTTTAGTAGAATCTGGAACAATGAATTTAGAAAAAGCAGAATTATCTATTTGGGAAAACGCGTTTGTAGAATTAATTAAAAAAAAATAAATCAACCATTTTTTAATGCTTTTCATTCTTCTCCCTTTTTCAATCTTATTAATTTATAAACACGAACACCAATCATTAATAGAAGCCCTAAAACCACTAAACCCAATATTCCGAAAATCCAATCGACTGTACTTTTTAAAATTACTAAGAAAACAATTGCAAATAAAAACAAAGTTGCTAACTCATTCCAGATTCTAAAAAAGGTAGAAGTTCTTTTGGATTCATTTTTCCTAAATTGTTTGATAAAATAGGTACATGTGAAGTGATAACTTAATAACAAAAAAACAAATGCAAGTTTTATATGCATCCAAGGTTGTTGAAGCCAATATGGAGCTATATAAATTAAAAGTACACCAGTTATAATTGTCAAAACCATTCCTGGATTTCCGATTATATTCCACAATCTGTCCTCCATTATTTTGTATTGTGCTATCAAAATAGATTTATCGGGCTCTGATTTATTCTGTGCTTCTGTATGATATACAAATAATCTAACTATGTAAAACAATGCTGCAAACCATGTTACCATAAAAATAACATGCAACGATTTAATGTAAGGATACCAAGAATCAATAGTAGACATCACTAATTTTAAAAAACAAATTTGCTAAGAAAAATGGGTTTTTTATAAAAAAAATATGTTAGAGAAGATTTCTGTGGTGCAAAATTTTCTTTTTAAAAACTTTCTTTAGTAAAAATTATATTTTGGAAATGAAAAATCTAAAATTAATAAAATTTTTTTTATAACATCTGGAGAATAAAAAAAATGACATTATTATAACGAAATTTAGTTATTGAGATTGTTTTTAATAACTCAAATTAAAAATATTAATTATAAAATATAACAAAATAGCATAATTTTTAAAGTAAATAAAAACGGATAGTAATAATATCGAAAAAATGATAAAATTTAAATTATTAAACAAAAGAAATTATTTTTTTGACAACTATTAATATCTAACTATTAATTGATTTAAATAAATATTATTTTGCTTGATCAGTGGTATTTCTTACTAAGCTAATTCCTGTAAAAAAGAAGATAGCACCAAGTATTCCAAATACTATTAAAGATTTGAAGTCTACTGAATTTTGAACGAAGCCAGTCGCTGTGTAAATTAATCCACCAATTCCTAAAAGTGTAAGAATAAGTCCGAAAATTCTTTTAAGGTTCATTTTTATGTTATTTAATTAAATATGATTAAGCAATTAATAATTGATTCATAAACATTTTACACTCTTCGATACATTCTCTGCAAGCAACAGCGCATTCATTACAACTATCGTCTACATTAGAATGCAATTCACACTCTTCTGCGCAAGCGGTACAAATTTCTACACATTCTCGCATAATATGTCTAGTATATAAAGAATTTCTTGCCAAAAAATCTGCGGATACATTACAAATACTAATACAATCCATACAAATTTTGATACAACTTTCAATATTTTGATAATTATATCCTTTGAGTCAAGAGGAAAGGCAATTATTACAATTAATTGAACAATTTTTTAAAGCATCCTGTATTGATTGATTTTCCATTTTTTAGAAAATTTTGCAAAACAATCATGCCAATTGACAAAAAATGATTTAAGTTCCAATGCAAAAATACAATCACCAGTTTTCTTTTAAACTTTATCTAACTAAATAATATTCTAAGTAAATGAGATATTTATGTTTAGCTAAATTACAGATGTATCAAAATTAAATCAAAAAAAAGGAATTTTTAGATTCTTGTTTTTATGATTTAATTATTTAAAGTGAATTTAATAATAACCCAGCTACAAATCCGGCAACAAAACCTATTCCAAAATTTATCCAAACTTTTCCAGATTTAATTCTTTTCGCTTTTGCTTTATACCCATTTTGATAATCTAAATAATTAAATCTTTGAGTGTCTGGGTAATTTAAATTTCTATTTAGTGGTGGCGAAACAGACGTAATAATAGCTGGAACCAAACCTGCAAAGGGAAATATTATTGAAGTTACTAAGGTAACAGTACTAGCTGTTTTGTAGCCCTTATAATATTTTAAAGCATCCGCTTGACCATTTTTATATCCCGCTTCTCCTAAAAATTGCGGGTCTTTTATATTTGTTAATTCTGATGGATCAGTTTGGGAAAAAATCTCGGATACTTTATTCTCGTAGGTTATTTTTATCACATCAGTTTTCAATATTGTGAATGTTGGTCCATTCAAATTATCAAATAATTTGTATTTAATAATCTCAGAAGAAACCTCTACAACTTTTGATTTTAGTTCTTCTCCAGACCTTTTTATAATAATATCTTGTGAAAACAATTGACAGGAAACTAGTAGTATTAAGGTAAATAAGAACAGTTTTTTCATTTTTATGAATATTTTACACGTTTTTTATGTATTACAAACATAATTATAATGTTTAATTAAAATAAATTTTATTTAAAATATATTTTTTAAAAATTCTTTTGATAATATAATAAGAACTCAATTATAAAAGTATTTTTTTTGAAATAAATTAAATTAAAAAATCGCCTAAAGTTTGGAAAAAATGGCTATTAGAATATTTAGTTATAAAATTTCAATTCAATTGGCCTCTGTAAACTTATATTTGAATTATAATTCCTCCTTACCAATTTTTCATACTTAAAGGTTTGGAAAACGGAAAGCATGTAAAAAAATTAGCAAAAAAAGTTAGGGAGAAGAATAAAAACAACCTTGTATTTAATAAACAAATTCATTTACAACTTCAAAAGCATACTTAACATTTTCAAAAGGAATATCTGGCATTATTCCATGACCCAAATTAAATATAAATCCATTTTGATTTCTCATATCCTCAAATAATTTATGAATACGCTTTTTAATAATCGCTTTTTCAGCATATAAAATATGAGGATCTAAATTTCCTTGCACAGCAATTCCATTAGGTAATAACTTTTTTATTGTAGACAAGTCAGCATTCCAATCTACAGAAATCACATCTGGTTGAGCCTCTGCCATTAATGGAGCAAATACTGAACTTCCTTTGCAAAATGAAATAACTGGAATGTTTTTTCTATTTAATCTACCTATTATTTGTTTATTATATTGATGAGAAAAGTCAGAATAATCGTCCCAAGAAAGTGCCAATGCCCAACTATCAAATAGTTGAACGGCATCTACACCAGCTTCAATTTGCATATTTAAATAATCAACCGTCACATCCGCAATTTTTTGCAATAATACATGTGCAAGCTCAGGTTCATTATGAATAAATAATTTAGTTAATTTAAAATCTTTAGAAGATTTTCCTTCAATCAGATAACTCATAACTGTAAAAGGCGCTCCAGCAAATCCAATTAATGGCAACTTTCCATTTAATTCTGATTTTACCATTTTAATCATATTTTTCACATAAGCCAAAGATTCGTTTACATCTGGAGAAAGTAAATTGTGAATATCCTTCGCATTTCTTATTGGATTTGCAAATACTGGACCTACGCCGTTCGCAAAGGTAAGTTGTCCACCCATTGCTTCTGCAGTTACCAAAATATCGGAAAACATAATTGCTGCATCAGTTTTTAATAAATTTACCGGCAACATGGTTACTTCTGTGGCTAATTCTGGAGTTTTGCACATTTCCATAAATGAATATTTATTCTTTATGTCCCAATATTCTTTCATAAACCTCCCAGCTTGACGCATCATCCAAATAGGTGGACGTGGTACAGGTTTACTCATTGCAGCATCTAAAAATATATGACTCATTTTTACTTATTCTAAATTATATTATTCTGAAAATTTATATCCCACTCCTCGTATAGAATGAAAATGATCTGGATTTCTGGGATCTTTTTCGAAGTACTTTCTAAAAACGAGTATAAAGTTGTCTATTGTTCTTGTAGAAGGGTAAACATCGTAATTCCAAACTGTTTCTAAAATTTGTTCTCTAGAAATAACGTTGTTCTTTCGCTCGATAAGTAGTTTTAATAACATGGTTTCTTTTCGGGTTAGTTTAATTTCAGTCCCCAAATTATCTGTATAAAGATAATTGTCAAAATTAATAACGTTATTATTTATTGTGTAAATTGTTGGGCTAAGTGATTGATTATTAGCAAAACTTCTTCTTACTAAGATACCAACCCGTAATATTAATTCTTCTAAATTAAACGGTTTCACTAAATAATCATCTGCTCCCTTTTTTAGTCCCATCACTCTATCCTCTGTTGAATTTTTAGCAGTAAGAAATAAGATTGGTAAAGTTGAATTTTCCAAGCGAATGGTTTCACAAACTTGGAATCCGTCTATTTCAGGAAGCATTACATCCAAAATAACTAAATTAAATCGTTCTTCTTTAATATATTTTAATGCTTTCTTTCCATCTGTAGCAGTAGTAACGTGATAATCTTCTAATTCTAGATTTAGTTTTATTGCTTCTAATAAATGCTCTTCGTCTTCAACTAATAATATTCTAGAAATCATGCTGGTATTAGTATATTATTTATAAAAACTATTCTAAAAACACTGCCACTTGGTAAATTATTTATTATTTTAATACTAGCTTTTTGATGGTTTAAAACTTCTTTTACAATGAATAATCCTAATCCTGTACCTTTAGTTTTTCTTGTATTTTCATTACCTATTCTATAGAATTTTTCAAAAACTTTTTGTTTTTCTTCTTCAGCAATTCCCTCTCCATTATCAGCAACTTCAAATACAACATGATCTTTGTCAGTCATTAATCGAATTGCTATTTTTGAATTATCGGAAGAATATTTAATTGCATTTTCTATCAAATTAGAAACTACTGAACTCAATGCAAATTCATCTGCTTTTAAGTAAACATCTTCTTGAATACTTGTTTCAAATGTTATTGTTTTGGCGGCTAGATTTCTGAATCGAGATAATACAACTATTACCAATTGCGAAAAATTAAATTTACTTTTTGGATATAAATAGCTTTTATCATCGATTCTAGTTGCTATTAACATATTCTCAACCAAATCATCCAATCTGTCTATATCCTTTATGGAATTGGATATAAATTTCTTTTGTTGAGATTTTTCTAAATCTCTTTTTTCTATTGTTTCTAAGTACAATTTTATTGCCGCTAAAGGTGATTTAAATTCATGGGTTACAGAGAGCAAAAAGTTTTTATGTCTGCTCTGTAAGGCGTCTTCATCGGCCATTGCCTTTCTCATTTTGTAGGCTGCAAATAATAAAATAGAAATAAAAACTACTCCTTCACCTATCACCATAATCCATTTTTCTTTTTGTAATTCTACAAGCAGAAAAGCCCACCAACAAAACTGGGCAAATACATATCCAACAATTAAATAAAAAATTGTGATTGGTTTCATCGTTCAAAAACTTTATCTAATGAATCAAAAATTGCACGCTTCGCAATTTCCAATTCCATTTTGTTGTGTGCTTGGGAAATAAATCCAACTTCATAACCAGATGGACCAAGGTATACACCTCTATTTAAAAGTTCTCGGTGCATCAATTTAAATTTCTCCATACTTGCTGGATCAATATCTTCTGATTTTGTGATTTCATTTTTATCAGTAAAAGCAAACCAAAAAATTGAGCCTATGGTGAAAACTTTAAATTTATAACTTTTCGCAGCAGCGAAACGATTTATTGCTGCAACAAATTCACTTGTTCTAGAATTTAATTCTTTGTAAAATCCAGTCTTTAATAATTCAGTTAGTTGTGCAATACCTGCAGACATAGCAATCGGATTTCCCGATAAAGTACCTGCTTGATAAACTGCTCCATCTGGCGAAATACTTGCCATAATCTCATTACTAGAACCATAACAACCAACAGGCAATCCACCTCCAACGATTTTTCCATACGTTAAAATATCTGGTGCAATATTATAGTACCCAGCAGCTCCTTCAAAACCAACTCGAAAACCAGATATAACCTCGTCAAAAATTAAAAGTATTTTATTTTTTGTGCATATATCTCGAAGAAATTGCAAATAATCAAGTTGCTGCAGAAGCAGTCCATTATTAGCAGGAATGGGTTCAATAATGATGCATGCAATATCATCTTTAAATTCATTTATTGCTTTCTGCACTGCATTTTTATCGTTTAAAGAAAGAACAATTGTTTCTTTTGCAACTGAATCAGGTATTCCTGCAGATGAAGTTTCTCCAAGTGTAACTAATCCAGATCCTGCTTTTACTAATAAAGAATCTAAATGTCCATGATAACATCCTTCAAATTTAATTATTTTATTTTTACCTGTGTATCCTCTAGCTAATCGTATGGCAGACATTACTGCCTCCGTTCCAGAACTAGTAAATCGAATTTTTTCTACAAATCGATTATTTTTTAAAATTAATTCCGCTAATTCATTTTCTAAAGGTGTGGGTGCACCAAAGGACATTCCATTTGCAATATTTGCTATTACCTTTTCTCTAATTTTAGAATTATTATGCCCTAAAATTAATGGACCCCAAGAACAGCAGAAATCAATAAATTTATTTCCGTCAGCATCCCAAAGAAATGGGCCGTCGCCTTTTGTTATAAATAAGGGAGTTCCGCTTACGGATTTGAATGCACGTACAGGTGAATTTACACCTCCAGGAAAATAGGTTTTAGCTTTCGCGAATAATTCAGCAGATTTATTTCTAGAAATATCTGGCTTATCAGTTGTAGATAGCGGCTTTTCATTTTCAACTATCGGTGAGAAAATATTTTTTATCGAATCAAACATGTTTAATTTTCGTATTTATTTAACCAATTATTAAAAAGAATATCGTGAGCATGATAGGTAATAATTATTCTGGCTCCTGCCCTGGAAAATGCATACATATTTTCCATAACTATTTTTTGTTCATCTATCCACCCATTTTTAGCGGCTGCCTTCACCATACTGTACTCACCAGAAACATTATAACAAGCTACGGGTAAATTTGAATTTTCACTTACTAATTTAATAATGTCTAAATAGGCTAATGCTGGTTTTACCATTAGAATATCAGATCCTTCTATTTCATCCATTTTTGCTTCTTTGATAGCCTCTTTTGAATTTCTGAAATCCATTTGATACGATTTACGATCGCCTTTATTTGGAGCAGAATCTGCCGCCTCTCGAAATGGTCCGTAATAAGCAGATGCAAATTTAGCTGAATATGACATAATAGAAACGTTTTCAAATCCATTTTCGTCCAATATATTTCTTATTGCATTTACTCTGCCATCCATCATATCTGATGGTGCAATTATATCTGCACCAGCTTGAGCATGAGCAAGTGCCATTTGGGACAATACCTTAACTGTTTTATCATTAGAAACATAATCATTTTCTAAAATACCGCAATGTCCGTGCGTTGTATAGGCACAGGTACAAACATCAGTTATCACTATTAATTTATCACCAAATTGATGTTTCAATTTTTTTACTGCCCCAACAATTATTGAATTAGCATTATATGCAGAACTCGCATTCTCAGTTTTCTGTTCGCCTACTCCAAACAGCAAAATTTTATTTAATCCTAAATTAATTTGGATTGATACATCCTTTATTAATTCGTCTACAGAAAAATGAAATATACCAGGCATTGCAGCGATGGGATGTTTAACATTTTCACCATCAACTACAAAATAAGGGTACACAAACATATTGGCAGAAAGTTTAGTTTCTGCAACCATTTCGCGTATTATCGTATTTTGTCTTAATCTTCTAGGTCTGTAAATCATCTTTTTTATCTAACATGAAATAATGCTTCTGAAATACTTAAATCATCGGAATTTCTGCAAATAACTGGCTCATAAATACCAAATTCATGAAGCTTTTTTGCTGTGCTATTTCCTATAGCTATTACTTTTTGTGTTTCTAGAATTTCATTTAATTCAAAATATCCTTTCACATTAGAAGGACTGGTAAACACTAAAATATCTAAATATGAATTGATTTTTTGTGGCTTGCTTAATGTATCATAAATTTCTACTTCTAAAATGTTTTCTTTTGGTAATTGAGTCTGTATTGATCGTAAAGACTTTTTACCTATTGGAAATAAAACAATTTGATTACCTAAAAGTTTAGCAAAATCTAATCCTATTTCTTCTGTATTATTTCCATCTCCCTGAAAATCAACAGTAAATCCATATTCTTTTATTCTTGCCCCAGTACCTGATCCAATACTAGCAATTTTAATATGATTGGGTATTGAAATTTCCAACTCCATAAAAAAATCCACTATATTTTTACTTCCAAAAAACAACCAATTTGTTTTAGTTAAATAATTAACAATTAAACTTTTATCTAGACCGATTTTGTTAAATAAAATAAAAGGATTTGCTATTAAGTTAAAATCTAAGGAAATACAAGCTTTGGAAATAAAGCTGTCTTGATTTTCATTTCTTGTAATTAAAATTGTCTGTTTTTTTGTTTCTTTTAAATATTTATTATGAATTAGTATTGGAGCCATTTCACGATCATCAAAAAACTGATGATATCGAATTGGGAAATCAGTAGATGTATTTGCTTTTGAAACGAAAACTTCGTATCCATGTTCAACAGTTTTACAATAAACACCCAAAGGCATGTGACAACCTCCTTCAAATAGATTTAACACTTTTCGTTCAATGAAAATTTCATTCTGAACTTTTTTATTATTAATCGACTGTAATTCAATGAAAAGGTCTTCATTTTCTTCATTGATTTGTAGGGCCAAAACACCTTGCGCTGGAGAAGGAATAAAAATTTCAGGATCAATTTCAACTACCAAAAAATCGGATAGATCTAATTTTAACCGATTTAAACCAGCCGCTGCTAGCATGATCGCATCAAATTCGCCATTCCTCAATTTATTAATTCTGGTAGGCACATTTCCTCGAATGTCAATTAAATTTAAATCTGGTCTGGTGGCCAAAAGTTGAGCTTTCCTTCGAGCCGAAGATGATCCGAAATTTGAATTCAATTTTAAATTCCAAACTTTGCTTTTGTCGATCGAATTTTTATTTATTAAAATAATATCTGCTGGATTTTCTCGATCGGAAACTGCTGCAATCATTAATCCCTTTGGAGAGACCGTAGGCAAATCTTTATGTGAATGAACTGCTAAATCTATTGTTCCAGCTAATAATTCTTCTTCTAATTCTTTTGTAAAAAAACCTTTTCCATCTAATTTATCTAAACTCAAATGTTGAATTTTATCACCTTGGGTTTTAATTATCTTAATAGAAGTTTCAATTCCTTGTTTATTAAGCAATTGCGAAATATAGTTTGCTTGCCATAAAGCTAGATCGCTACCTCTTGATCCAATAATTATAGACTCTAATTTCTTTGGTTGGAATTCTAATGGAGATTGAAAAGAATTTAATGCGGAATCCATGAGCTATTTAATTGCTTGCAAATTATAAAGCAATTTATACTGCTTCTTTTACTAAAATTTCTTTTGCCATTTTCATGGGAACACTTATATACTTTTTCTCAAAATAATTTAATACTTTTTCTAAAACAAGTCTGGAATTTGGGTCTAATTGTTCAATTTCACTAGCAAAAATATTTTCGACTGCTTGATTTCTAATTTCTTTTATTTTTTCTGGAATAACCTTCATTGCAAGCTCCACTCTTCTTTGTCTTAGAATTGGTTTAAACTCCTCTATATTTTGCTGTATGATTTTTTCAGCATGTTCCAATTCATTGTATCTATCTTTTAAATTATTTTCTGCAATTCCCTTTAGTTCAGTAATACTAATATAATTAACTAAAAAATTTTTAATCACATCTGGATGAGTATCAAAAGGAACTGCAAGGTCTAAAATAATTTTTTTATCCGTTTCGCCTGAAAGCAAATTTTCATAAAGTTCCGACGTTATTATGGGATCTATCGCACTGGTGCAAGTAATCAAAACATCAAATCCTTCTTTTCTGGTTTTTAATTCCTCAAGCTGAAAAGCGTTTCCATTAAGTTCAAGAGCCAAAAGCGCTGCTTTTTCTAAAGTCCTATTATAAATTGAAAGATTCTTAAACCCGTGTTTAGATAAATATTTTGCTAATAAGTTGTTGGTTTCACCCGCTCCTATTAAAATAAATCTAGCATCGTAAGAAATTTTGAATGATTTCAATTTTCTGTATGCTAGTGAGACAACAGAAATTGGTTTTTCTGATATTTTTGTTTTTGTATAAACTTCTTTGGCGGTCTTAACAACTCTGTTCATAATAATCCTAAGAGAATCAGATGTTAAACCCAAATTAGATGATCTTTGATAAGCTAATCTTAATTGCGCTAAGATTTCTTTTTCACCGACAACTAAGGATTCTACTGAACAGGAAACTTTTAATAAATGATTTAGAGCTTCTAAATCTTCGAATAATTGAGCTCTTTCCACATAAGAAGCAACATCTGAAATATGAGAAGTAACTCCCATTTCATCCAATAATTTATGAACAAATAATTCATTTAAATCAAATGATCCTGTAAAAACGAATTCAACTCTGTTGCAGGTACCTAAATAAAAAACCTCATGCAAACCGAGATTTGTTTTTATTTTACTTAACAAAATGTCATGATCTTGCTCTGGGATAATCAGATTTCCAATTTCCTTTAAATCAAAATTTTTATGTGTAAACGCAATTACCTTTAAGTCTTTCAAGAATATTTTTTTACAAAACAAAAATCCGCTTTTGAAAGGTGCCAATTGTCATTTATATGTAAGTATGACTATTTAGAAGATATATAAATAGTACATTAAAACTTTGTATCAAAAATAGTACATTAAATAATACTTTGTTTTTCAGCTGTTTAAATTGGTTTTTAACATAGAATAGAAAATATTTAGTACTATGTATTGCATAATACTTAGTAAAACATATATCTTTGTATTGTAATTCTAAAAGATCATGCAACCCTTTCTAACAATTTGCTGTCTTGAAGATAAAAGCTAAAATATAAAAAATAAAAATTATGAAAACTCTAAACACAATCGTATTAAGTATCGGAATGGTAGCAACTGCTAGTGTATTTACTACCGTGAGAAATTTTGAAAATCAAAAATCCGAACGGCACACAGCAAAAATTATTCATTTTAAATTGCCAGTTTCATTCGTAAATGTTGATACTTATTCTGGAAAAAGAAACCTAGCAGAAACCAAAAATGAAAATAAAAATAATGTAAACTTTGTGTATAATTCTGCCGAAGAAATAAGTTCAACAGATTTTGAAGCGGGAGAAAATTTACTAAGCCAATATGTTAATCAAAAGAATAAAATTATAATGATTTCTGATAGTGATTTCATCGAAGGAGAAAATAAATTAAAGGATATTATCAAAGGAAAATTTCAAGTGCGAACTATATCAGAATCGGATTTTAAAGCAGGAGAAGAAATACTAATTCAATCTATTAATTAATTGTTTAAGAGTATTTATATCTTTTATTAGTGATGATAAATTGAAAGTTTTAATCTTGAGATTCTAAACTTAATTCAACCCAATTTCCATCTTCTCTAATTAATTCTATAAGTTCGTCAACTGCTGATTCGGTATTGATATTTTTCCGAACAACATTCTTCCCTCTATACAATGTAATCTTGCCTGGTCCTGTTCCAACATAACCATAATCTGCATCTGCCATCTCTCCAGGACCATTTACAATACAGCCCATGATAGCAATTTTTATCCCTTTTAAATGATCTGTTCTACTCCTAATCATTTGAGTTGTTTCCATTAAATCAAATAATGTTCTACCACAAGACGGACAGGAAATATACTCTGTTTTTGAAATTCTTGTTCGCGTAGCTTGTAGTATTCCAAAGAGCGCTGAGTTTATTATTTTTGTAGATTGTGAATCACTATTTATCCAAACTCCATCACCGAAACCATCCACTAATAATGCACCGAAATCTGTAGAAGTATGAAGCAAAAAATCGTCATTATTTCGATCATCTGAATATTTTTTCTTTAAAATAATCGGAAGAGTAATTTCATTTTCTAATAAACAAATAATTGTTTTTCGGTAATCAGAAACTATATTTTTTTCGTTTCCATCTAATACTAAAACAATGTTATTTTCTTTATTTAATGATTTAATAAAACTTAAATCATTTTCATTAATATCAATTAAAACAAAATTTAATACTTCTTCTTTAATTGGGTTTTCAACATATTCTTTTTGAGTAAAAACTGGAAAACAATTCTGCTTAACACTTAGAGATTTCCAAGTGGAATAATTATAAATTTGCTTTAGATTTCCAGGAAAAGTAAAGGAAGGCAATTCATCTCCCATAAATGCAAAATCGGCTGCCATATCGCTAATATTATATTTATCTAACATTATAGAATAGGAATAACCGATAGCTTGCAATGCAAAAGGATCTTTTAAATTCGCATTTTGCAAATCTGCTACTACCATCGGAACAAAATGCCCCCCTAAATTACTAACTGCTTTAGATTCTCTGCGCTGATAGGAATAAGGTTTATAATGAGCCGGAAAAGAGTATTTTGCTTCATCGCTAACATGAAATGATCTTTTATTTTCATACCTTTTTGCTAAAGCAATTGCAACTGGTGCTTCCATTTCTGGCTCCTCTGTTAAAGAAACGCGAATAGTATCACCTAGGCCATCTTCTAAAAGAGTTCCTACTCCTACTGCAGATTTTATTCTTCCATCTTCTCCATCGCCAGCTTCTGTTACGCCTAAATGAAGCGGGTAATTCATATTTTCTGAAACCATCGTCTCCACTAATAAACGATAGGCTTGCACCATGACTTGAGGATTGCTCGCTTTCATGGAAATAACTAAATTGTAGTAATTATTTTCTTCACAAATTCGAACAAACTCCATTGCAGATTCTACCATTCCCTTTGGAGTGTCGCCGTAATGACTCATTATTCTATCGGATAAAGAGCCATGATTAGTTCCAATACGAATAGCAGTTCCGTATTCTTTACAAATTTTCACAAGCGGGGTAAAGCGTTTTCTTATCCTCTCTAATTCATTTAAATAGCTTTGAGATGAATAATCTAATTGTTCAAATTTCTTTTTGTCGGCATAATTTCCCGGATTTACTCTTACTTTTTCTACAATCCTAGCTGCCCATTCTGCTGCATTGGGTGTAAAATGAATATCAGCTACAAGAGGTACATCATACCCTCGTTTTCTAAGTTCTTTTTTTATTACTTCTAAATTCTGTGCCTCCTTCAAACTTGGAGCTGTAATTCTTACATATTCACAACCAGCATTTACCATTCTTATGGTTTGTTCCACTGTTGCAATGGTATCCATCGTATCTGTGGTAGTCATAGATTGAATACGAATAGGATTATTTCCACCCATCGGAGTATTTCCAATCTGAACTTCTCGTGTTACAAACCTAGAATAATGATTTAATGTATTACAGAATTTACCAGCCAACATAAAATAGATTTTTACTTAAAAATTTTTGCAAAAATAAGAAATTATTAAACCTTTAAGCTATGTAAAGCCATTTGTGAAATTGAAATTTCTTATTTTTATGATACTTTATCATTGGTTTTATTAAAGTATTACAAGCACAATCTCCAAAAGTTCTTAAAATAGTAAATAATTAATTTATCTCAGGTTTACAAGATTTGGATATATCAAGTTACTTTTTAGTTTTTGGAGAAAATCCAATATTATTAAGTATTTGTAAATCATTTTTAAAATAGGACTTCAGAATAATAAATATTTTAGCTGGGTTAAACTTTGTAAGTAATAAAAATAAAATTCAACAAAATCATTTGGAGGATAAAAATAAAAACGACACGCTCTATTCATAAAAAAATGTGATAAAGTAAAGTGTGTAATTTTTAAATAGCAGTCCTAATATTTGATCAAATAGAACTTTAGGATGCGAAAATTTCAGTCTTGCTGAAAACCAGATTGGGTTTATTTAAATTTAATTTATAAATAAAATAATGTTTCGAACTAACAAAAGTAATTTTATATCTAAGAAAGAAGATTCGCTTTAAGGATGAGAAGTTACTATTAAGTATAAGAAAGAAAAAATAGATAAAAATCTCATTTATAATGGAGAAATGTATTAAAAAAGCTGGTTTTACTATATGATTTACCTTATAATTCTTAAATAAAATGAGTTTTGCTAATTTGTCTATTTATATTGTGTTTTAATTTTTCATCAAACTAAATTTCGTTTATATAATTGTTAAATAAAGAAAATAAAAATATCCATTAATATCTTTTCACAGAAATACTAGAAATTCCACTTTCTAATTTAATCATAATTTTATTGGGTGAAGAGGAGAAATTCTCAGTTTGATATATATCCTCAGAAATTTTGGTAAAGTTTTCAAAATCGGTACTGGAAAGTCCCGTATCAGTTTTTATTTGGCAAGCTGCTCCTTTAGGTATTTCAATATCTATAGCTGACGCACCCATACTTATTTCAATTTCTTGAAAATTAGATTGATCTCCCAATTTCAAATCAAGGCTGGAAGCACCAGCTTCTATTACCATTTTTTTAATTTTATACTTACTTAAATCTAAATCTGCGGAACCAGCTCCTAAGTTAAATTCCATATCCCATTCTGGATTTACATTTAACATCATTTTTACTTTATTCTTAGATTTTGAATTAAATTGAATTTCACTGTCATTTAATTTAAAATTCAATTCATTTAATTCTCCATTATTGATTCTTTCTAAAGAATATTCACCTGCTGTTTGCTGTGTTTTTGCTTCAAAAAATTTATTTGTTTCTTCTTTTAGTTCAAAACTTCCTGCAGATCCTTCAAAATTTAATTTGGCTCTCCGTATAGAAGAATCCATTTCCTGAACAAAATCTTGGTTGTTCTGTTCTGCTTTTTCTTTATTATTAAAAATTCTGTTTTCTCCGTCGTTTTTATATTCAAAAGAATTTTTGCTATCGCTGATATATTCTGAATTAAAAAAAAGAAAAACAAAAAACCCTAATAAAAATGCAATTCCTAATCCAACGCCAAGTTTAGAAGTAGAATCATTTTTTACTAAAGCATTAATTCCAAAAAATATTAACAGCAAAGGCCAAAGATCTCTGAAAAAACGCCAATTAATATTGATCACGTCAAAGTTTTGGAGAGTAAACAATACTCCAATTACAATTAAAGTAAATCCCCAGAAAATATTTCTATAATTCATGATAAATGGGTAAATATGGTTTTAAATCGTTTCGTTTGGATTAGTAGATTCGTAATTAGAAGACGGATTGTCGTTTCTTTTGTACGGATCACCTGTATTCTGATAAGGCGGAATATCTGATTTGGTTGAATTTAAATCTTCTTTATGATCTTTTTTTGCATTGTTCAAAAGCAATAAAACACCAATAACAATTAAAATTAATGGCCAGTATTTGTCCACTCTAAAATCAGGAATGAAATTGTTTATTAGAAAAATAGTACCTAATAAAATCAATACAGCGCCACCGATGTAGCTTTCTTCTCTTTTTTTCTTTGTTTTCATATCATTTGGATCTTTTACTAAATAAGGATTTTCATCAAAAAGTTTACCAGCCTCAGCTAAGGACTCTTTCTGGGGAAGCACAATCCAAAGAACGATATAAATTAATAATCCGGAACCACCTAATATGAATGCAATTAAAAATGCTGCTCTTATTAATGTAGTATCAGCATCAAAATATTCTGCAATTCCTGCGCAAACTCCACCAAGAACACCCTGATTTTTAATACGATATAATTTCTTCGACATAATTTTAAAGTTTTCTAAAGGTTAAAAACAAATTTCAACTTATCAAATTAACTAAAATTCACTTTAGGTGTAATAATAATTTCATCTAACATAGCAGAAGAGGATAATTTTAAAGCAGTAATAATCATTTCTGAAACATCTTCTGGTTGCACAAAATTCTCTTTTGGTAGGTTTGTTCCCTTCCATGAATCTGTTTGGGTAGCACCTGGCAAAATACTGCAAACTCTTATTTGATGTTGTTGAAGTTCATCTCGTAAAGAATTGGATAAGGCTAATAAACTAGCTTTGCTGATGGAATAAATGGCAGCATGTGATTGATTTATTTTTGAGGCAATAGAACAAATATTAAAAATATAACCACTTTGTTGGGCAATCATGCCTTTTGCAAAAAAAACAGAAAGATAATAAGCACAATAGACATTAATTTCCATCATTTTTTCTAACTGACCAGCTTTGTCTTCCATAAGTCTAGTAGGTTTGAAAGATCCTACATTATTTATCAAAACATCAATAGTTCCAAACTTGTCGCGTACTTTATTGGCAAAAGCAAGAACTTCCATTCGGTTTGAACAATCTGTTTGAACGAAAATGATACTGATGGTTTTATTTGTTGATAAGAGTTCTACTGCAAATTCTTTTAACTCTTGCTCATTTCTACTACAGATAGCTAAATCATAGCCCTCTTTGGCTAATGCTAAGGAAATAGCTCGCCCTATTCCTTTAGTGGCGCCAGTTATTAATGCTTTCATATTTGGATGGCTAAATTTGAAAAATTAATTTGAGATTTCTATTAATTTTTTTTCTACAGGTAGACATGAATAAATTGTTTTTTGGCTACCCATTATACGATTAGACGCAAACGTAAAATTTAGAATTCTTAAGGTTTAATCGTTCACCATGAAGTTTTTAAATGCAATATTTATAAGGTAAACCAAATTCAAGAAGGAACAATAAATAGTAAAGTTTCAAATTTGACTACTTTCAAAAATTTAATCTTTCCAGCTATTTTAAATTTCAATAGCACACTTTTGGAATAGTTATAGAACATGTAG
>JBBQYA010000060.1:0-18489 GCA_038209155.1 Sphingobacteriales bacterium
GTTCACAATGATTTCGTTTTTTCTTCCCAAAAATTGATAAGGTGCATTATAACCTAAAAAACGAAAGTTTCCCAAATACACAATCCCATTTGCCTTCAATGCACTTTCTAATTGGATAGTGTACTTTTTAATATCCTCATCGTTGGCAAATCCACCAAACTGAACGACTGCAACATATTCTTCTGCAGTGGTTTGTATCGTTACAGATGAATCATTTGGTTTTGGTAAATTATCTTTAGTAAAGCTATTAGGCATAACAAAACTCATAGTTGATAGCGAATCGTTAATATTCATGTGTACTGGAGTGGTCATAGCAATACTTTTCTTAGCTTGATTTCCTCCAAAAATAAATGATGCTAATTTTTTAAATCCTGCGGAGGACAATTCTTTATACGTTTTTGCATCCATAGAAATAGTTGCCATCGTAGCTGAGGGATAAAGACGTATTTCAAAATCTTTTTCAGTTTTAATAACTTTATAAGGTTGGGTTTCTGTTTTTGCCATTGCAAAGTATACTTGAGATATAAGTATTAAAGTAGTAAAAATTATTAATATAATTATAGTTATTTTCATTTTTTATAGTGCTTTATGTTCATAGTAATATTTTTTTACTAATTTGATTTTAACTTGTTTTTGAAAGTATAGGTCATGCCAACAGAAGCGTAATGAAACAAAGTAAAGTTATATACCTCATCGTTAGCTGCTCCTCCTTCAAGAATTCGATAACCTAAACGGGTCATGAACTGGTCTGAAAATTTATAGGTTCCGGCAAGCAGCACATCTTCCGCTCGACCTTGTGGTGCTGCCAAAGCATCCCCTTCAAAGAGGACACCAATTTTATCATTCATTTTCCAATTGAGCCTGAAATTTATGATGGGCACAAACCCTACATTTTTCTTGGAAGCAGCCATTTCCTGACTATTAAGAGCTATTTCGGCATCTCTTATTTTTGCAGTAAATCCTAAACCAAATTCAAATTTTGACCTTTTTACGATATCATATCGGTAGGTTATCCTGTAGGAATTAAACTTGTAGCTCGCATTTAGAGCTGTGTTCGAAAGGAACGTTACCCCTTCAAAATCAATTTGCTTATTTGTTGTTCCATTTGATTTCACAGTTAAGGGAGCATAAAGAAGAGATATCGTATGCCTAGATTTTATAGTATATCCTGCTCTTATGCGAATAAAAGCACTTGGTTTGGGATTCAAATCATTTTTTAAGGAAAATAAAGTTCCTCCGTTACCCGGAATTCGTACATTATTGTACCCTGTAAAAACAGCACCAGATTCTATATCAATATTGATTTGAGCATTCACGATTGATGTACTCATAAAAAAACAAATTAAAAAGAATGCTACTTTTAAAAGAAATTTGTTTTTCATAATTGATAATTTTAAATTATAGTTTTTTTTTATTTAAATTTATGTAAGAATTAATCTTTTAATTAGAAAAAGCATTTAAAGAATTTAGGAAATTAAGTATTTGTTTGTTGAACTCTTTCGGTTGTTCAAGATTGGAAACATGCCCAGCATTATCTATAATTTTCAAAATAGAGCCTTTAATATGCCCATGCAGGTATTCAGATTGCACAAGCGGTGTTACTGCATCTTCTCTGCCGCAAATAATAAGTGTTGGAATGCCAATAGCTTTTAAAGTGGAACAAGTTTCGGATCGCTCAGCCAATGCAATTAGCCCAGCAATAATTATATCCTTAGTATTTTCAAACACAATACTTTTAAGGTTTTCAACTAGGTCAGTTTTATTGGTTAATGAATCAGGGGAGAAAACACCTTTAATAAATTTTTCATTAAATGTATCTGAACCATCAAGGTTAATTTGTTCAATTGCTTTGTAACGATTTTCCTTTACTTCCGCCGTATCTGCAATGCATTGTGTATCGCATAAAATCAACGCAATGAAAAGTTCAGGAAATCTTTTTATGGCATTTAAAGCAATGTATCCACCCATTGATAGGCCGCAAATAATCGCCTTCTTAATATTTAATTTATCCATAAAAGCAATTAAATCTTCACTAAATAAATCAATACTAAGCGGTGTATTTTCATCTGTTGATTTGCCAAACCCGCGAATGTCGAATGCTATTGCACGATATGAAGATTTTAAACTATCCAATTGATTTTTCCACATCGACTTGTCGAATGGAAACCCATGAAGAAATATAATTGGAATTTCTCCTTCACCAACATCATTATATGACATTGTAACATTTTTTACTACAATCGATAAATTTTGAAGAGAATTATCTAATTCCATGATTATATTTTCGTTTGTTGGAAAATCTTCTTATTTGTTTTATTACGAATTTTCGCGATAATTTTTCTCATATTTATCAAATAATACTACAAGTGAATCGTAATAGGATGTTACGGTTTTAACGTTTATTTCCGGATTTTTTAGATAAGGAACAGTTACTGGCATTTCATTTAAATATTCTAACAATTCAGGATGGTTTATTCTGATTTTATTGGTAATATCTAAAATCATTTCGTTCAACTCTAATTCTGTCTTCATATTTTTTATTTAAAAAGGATCAGATAATTCACTAACGCGGATTAGTTTTTTATTTACAAATTCATCAATACCCAATTCAGAAAGTTCTCTTCCATAGCCGGATCGTTTGGTACCGCCAAAAGGTAAATCAGCCTGCGTCCATGTGGGGTGATTGATAAAAACCATACCGGCATCAATCTGGTCGGCAACTCGTTTTCCTCTTTCAATGTCTTGTGTAAATACGGAACCACCCAAGCCATACGGCGAATCATTGGCTAAATCAATTGCGGCTTGTTCATCTTTCACCCTAAAAAATGTAGCCACTGGTCCAAATAATTCTTCGTAATAAACTGGATTATCCTTTTTCATATTGGTAATGATTGTTGGCTCCATAAAAGCTCCTTCTCTCTTTAATCTTTTTCCTCCCAATATAATAGTTGCACCACCATCAACAGCCTTTTGAACTTGTTTTGCTATTTGTTCCGCGGCTGCTTCACTACTCATAGGGCCTAATTGTGTGGCGGCATCCATAGGGTCGCCCACTATTAATTCCGAAAATTTAGTTTTAAATTTTTCTAAAAAAACATCTGCTACACTTTCTACCACAATAAACCTTTTAGATGCAACGCAACATTGGCCATTGTTATTTATCCTCCCTATCACCGCCCACTCTACCGTTTTATCCATTTCGGCATCTTCCAATACAATAAATGCATCGCTTCCACCAAGTTCCAATACTGATTTCTTTAAATGCTTTCCCGCCTCAGAAGCTATACTTGCACCTGCAGCTTCGCTACCGGTAAGCGAAACTCCTTTTATTCTTTTATCAGCAACCAATGCAGATGCCCGTTTACCGGATATAAGCAGGTTAGTATATAACCCATCTGGTGCTCCTGCTTCTTTAAATATTTCCTCAATTGCAACTCCACATTGAGGCACAATGGAAGCATGTTTTAATAAAATAGTATTACCTATCATCATATTGGGTGCTGCAAAACGGGCTACTTGATAGAATGGAAAATTCCATGGTTCTACTCCCAACAAAACTCCAATAGGTGAATGTCTGATTAAGGCATTACCATGGGTTGGATCCAGTATTTTATCAGCCAAAAAACTTTCGGCATTTTTGGCGTAGTAATCAAATATTTCAGCACTCAATTTTATCTCACCTTGTGCATGTTCTAATAATTTACCCATTTCTAAGGTGATCATCTTGGCTAATACGTCTTTTTTATCTCTTAATAAACCAGCAACTTTATGAAGTAAATCAACTCTTATTTTAAAATCTGTTTGTTTCCAGCTTTCATAAGTTTTTGATGCTTTTTCAACCGCTTTATTCACCTGTTCATCTGTCATTTCTGTAAAAGATTCAATGACTTTATTTGTTGTGGGATTAACTGTTTGAATGGACATTTGTAAAGTATTTAATTAATGAAATTAAATTGTAAGTTCTTGGGTAGATTAATTTTAAAAAATAAAACCTCGCATTAGCAAGGTTTTATTTTAATCTTAAAATTGATTTAATCTTATGGCAACAAAACTTTATCAATAACATGAATTACTCCATTTGAGGCTCCAATATCAGCCGAAGTAACTTTTGCATTTCCAACCATTACACTACCATTTTGGATCTTCACTTTTAATGTACTACCTTCTACCGTGGTCAGTTCTTGTCCGTCCTCTAAATCAGCAGCCATCGTCTTTCCACTCACAACATGGTAAGTCAAAATTTTAGAAAGGTCTGCTTTGTTTTCAGGTTTCAACAATTTGTCAACCTCTGATTGTATAGCTGCAAAAGCTGCATCCGTAGGTGCAAAAACGGTAAATGGCCCTTTGCCCTGCAAAGTTTCTATCAATCCAGCAGCTGTAACTGCTGCTGCGAGAGTTTTACAATCTGTTGAGGCAATAGCCACAATGTCTTTACTCATTGTCATTTCTTTTTCCATTATATATTTATTTTACGCAGAGAATGAATTTTCTCTACCCACAAAATTGTGCTTAACAAAAATCATAGGTATTTTATGATTTGCTAAAAAATTATGTTTTTATAAGTTTTTTAAACAGTTGTAAAAAAAAGCCCGATAAAAGGGAATTGAAATTAATTCCAACTCCCTTCCTGCAAACCTTACTACTTGTTAGGAACGAAACAGTCTCTTATCGGTGCTATTTAAAGCATTTTTAATTTCACTTTCTGTTTTCTTCTTGTTTTACTAATTTGTTGTAAACTCCAATTATAAGAATAGGTGCTGCCCATTGTCCAACAAATTCAGCATCCTTATTTCGTCCTAAACATTTTAAAGTAAGCGCAACAGCCATTGTACCGATTGCGGTAAACAAAAATACATCTGAAGAGATTTTTTTTGCATGCTTTTCCATGGCTTTAGTGGTTTGATTTTCCTCCGTTGTTAAATTTTCCATTTTATTTTTTTTAATCGTGAATTGAAATGATCGTTTGTAAATTTATTTTTAAATAATTGCTCTATTGAGGAAGTATCTCATGGTATTGATTCTTCCATTTAACTTTGTTTCTCCATGTACTCCAAGAATCTGTACTCCACAATACTAGTATGATTAAAATCGGTTGAAATGGTAGTCTTATCCACCGAAGCAAATCGGAGTTTAAACCAAAAGCATCTTTGTGATTTAATAATTGAGCTATATTTCCAGGAAAAACTGCAACTAAAAATAAAGCAATCAACCAACCAGCGGCCGTTTTATATTTTGGTAAAAAAAGTAAAATAGCACCTAATAATATTTCGACTAAACCCGATAAAAAAACAATTAGTTCGGGCTGAATAGGCAACCAATTTGGTACTTGTGCCAAAAAAGCAATGCGTTGAAAACTAAGATGGCTTATCCCTGCGAAAATAAAAAAGAGTCCAATTAGTATGCGTACAGTTGTTTGTGCTTTTGTTGATTGCATTCTTAAATTTTTATTTTAAAGACATTTCACTGCTAAAAATGCTGCTATGAATAGCTAAAGCTTCAATAAACTTTTGTAAAAACTCCTTTGTCTTTTCATCGGTCAAATTTCCCGTTTCATCAAATTTTTTATTCACCTCTGTAATTACTACTTCGGGTATATTCATTGTCATAGCATTTATTGCTACCAATATTTGCCTCAGGTGATATTGTGATCTTACACCACCAAGCAAACTTGGGCTAGCACTGATTATACCTACTGCTTTTTTATCAAATGGTTTTGCAGGGTGTGTAGATAGAAAATCAATAATATTTTTAAGCACTCCCGGAACAGAGTAATTATATTCTGGTGTAACTATAATGAGTGCATCTGCATTTTTAATAGCAGTACATAGCTTTTCAATTGGTTCAGGAAACACTTTTTCATGTAAATCAAAATTGTACATAGGTACATCAGCAATAGATATTTGTTCAATACTAATATGATTTGGTGCAAGCTCCTGTGTTGTTTTTAATACCATTGTATTAAAAGATTCTTTTCTTAAACTTCCAGAAATGGCAACAAAGTGATAGTTATCTTTCATCATCTTATTTATAATTAAATTATTGTGCTGATATTCCTCCATCAATTACATGCGTAGTTCCAGTTATATATTGGCTGTCATCACTAGCAAGAAATAAAACTAAGTTGGCAATTTCAATAGGCTCTGCATAACGTCCAAATGGAATGGTAGTCTCCAAATGTCTTTTAACTTCTTCGGCATGTCCAGGAACTTCGCCCTCTTCAATTGATCTCATCATTCTGTTATTTACAGGGCCTGGATGAACAGAATTTACTCTAATTTTTCGGGAAGCAGCTTCAATAGCTGTGGCTCGCATAATACCCACAACAGCGTGTTTACTAATTATATAGGCACTCAAATTAACAGAACCTAAAATACCTGAAACGGATGAAGTCAAGATGATACTAGCGCCATCATTCATTTGGGGTAATGCATATTTATTACCTAAAAATATTCCTTTTACATTTACAGCAATTACTTTATCAAAAACTTCTTCGGGATAATCTATTATAGGTTTGATGTCTCCTTCAATTCCTGCATTGTTAAAAAAAATGTCAATTTTTCCAAAAAGTTTTACTGTTTCGTTTATGTAATGCTCCACGTCGGTTGCCTTTGAAACATCGGCAACGCAATATTTTACGTTTTCACTATTTAATTCTAGAACAGCTGTTTTTAGTTCTTCTTCAGAAAGATCAACCAACATTACTTTCGCTCCTTCTTCTAAAAATAATTTGGCGGTTATATTTCCAATACTTCCTGCAGCACCAGTAATAATTGCGACCTTGTTTTCTAATCTTTTCATGTCCCTGTTTTTATAATTAATTGAATTTATAAATTAATTTTTCCTTCTTCGCCTTCTTCAAATTCTTTCCCGGTGACTATTGCTTTAAGTATGTGAAAAAGAACCACCATTTTGCTTGAACTGCCGTCCCAATAATTTACTTCGTTAGGAGTTACTTTAATTAGTATCATGTCAGGATCGTCTAAACCCAGAGGAAACCAAGCTTTCAAAATAGAACTCCACAATTCTTTCATTTTGGTTTTGTCTTTAACCAACTTTGCTAAGCCATTTATCATTAAATAATTATTGCTACTCTCATTGGTAATGGCAATAGATACTTTTTTATTTTCTTCTATTTCGTCCACTTTATAGGATGATGCTTTTGTAAAAAACCACATCATGCCATCGTTATCAATTTTGCTGATGCTCATTGGCCTGCCTGATAAATTTCCGTCTTTTTTTTCATTTGTAATGAGCATGCAGGTACTCACACCTTTAACCATTTCAATAAGTTTTTCAATATTTTTATTGTGTTCCTGAATCATAAAAATTTAGTTAAGTTTTACTGTTTGTCCTAACAAATAGGTCAAATATCATACTGTAAAGTTCAGGCTTTAAAAAGGAGATAATGTTTCTCGTTTAGGGAAAAGAGTTATAAATAATTCAAATTGACGGGGAGATTATTGCTCAAGTAAATTATAGCCCTAGTTTTGTGTAAAGGAGATTAATAAGTTGAAAAAAAGTAATGAAGGCAAGGCTTTTTAATTATGTTTTTTGGAGAGTGGATTAGCTTATCAATTCATAATCAAGACGTGTAATAAATGCTAATTATTAAAATTTTTTTGAAAGAAAAATAAAGCAATAGAACGGGTTTAATTGTACTCAAAATTTAAACAGTAAATAATTATTTTTTTGATTCCATGAATAAATTGACCCTTAGACAAATAGTTTGGTAAATAATTTAACATTCAATCGACCTAAGCGCCCAGTTTACAGATTTAAAAGTCAATATAAGTTTTTTATAATTTATACAAACCCACATCGGTTTTTTTGATTTTTCCTCGACTGCATCACAACTCGTTCCGCCTCAATGATAAAACTACACAAAAGCAAAACTTAAAAAATTGGAAATTTGAATCTTGCCTTATTATGGCATTCTAAATTTCTTCTAAATTGAATACCTACCTTTGAGGCAATGAAATTATTGCTGATAGAAGACGAAAAAGAACTTGCAAATAGCATTCAAAGTTATCTGACTGGAAACAACTTTGTGTGCGAGTGGACAAACAATGTAAAAACTGCCTTAGACAAAATTTCAACTTACGAATACGATTGCATATTGCTGGATTTGGCATTGCCTGACGGAAATGGCTTTGAAATTATTAAAGAACTAAAAAAGCAAAACAAAACCGAAGGCGTAATCATAATTTCGGCAAAAGAAACCTTAGAAACTCGGATTGAGGGTTTTAATCTTGGTGCTGATGACTACCTGACAAAGCCTTTTCATTTATCTGAACTTTTGGTGCGTGTACAAGCTCTTATCAGACGAAAAAATTTTAAGGGAAATAATCTTGTTTCCTATAATGAAATTGAAATTAACATCCTTTCAAAATCAGTAAAAATAAAAAGTAAAAAAATTGACATCACCAAAAAGGAAATTGATTTGCTGCTCTATTTAATCGGAAACGAAAACAAAGTTTTATCAAAAAGTGCAATTGCAGAGCATCTTTCTGGCGATATGGCAGATTTAAACAAGCGGGTCATTTATTAAATATTGGGTTCAATTATACCTTTCATAGAGAAGATGAAAAGTATTTTTATGATAATAATTTACCAACAACTACTGGCACAGATGCTTTTAAATTGTTGTCGGACGAGCAGGTTTATGACTTTAATTTTGACTACATAAAACCGTTGAAATACGGACGAATTGAAACGGGAATTAAACTTCGTAACAGGGATATTCCGACCAATATGAAATTTATTCCTGGCGCAAATTCTATTTTAGACACTAATGCAGGTGGCTGGGCAACTTACAATGAGTTAATTCCGGCTGTTTATGGAAACTATATTCTGGAAAATAAAAAATGGGAGGCAGAATTAGGATTGAGACTTGAATATGTGAAAATCCAATACGATGTAAATCCTGATCACAACACTTATAAAAGTGCTGGGTATAACTACACACAGCCTTTTCCCAACGCTAGATTAGCCTATAAAATAAACGACCGCAACAAGATTTCGCTTTTCTACAATCGTAGAGTAGACAGGCCAAATGAAGTGGACATAAGGATTTTTCCAAAATATGATGATGCCGAAATTATTAAAGTTGGAAATCCTGCTTTGCAACCTCAGTTCACCAATTCCTTTGAATTGGGCTACAAAACAAGTTGGGACAGAGGTTATTTTTATTCTGCAGCATATCACCGTTTTGCGGATGGAACTATCACACGCATTTCGAGTATTGTGCCAAACAGTAATTTAATATATGCTATATTTCAAAACGCAGGCAGAAGTTACAATACTGGTTTAGAAATAGTTTTGTCACAGGAAGTCGCAAAATGGTACTCATTTAATTTAAACCTTAATGGCTATCACAATCAAATAAATGCTTTTAGTGTTGAAAACAAATATCCAGTTCCAAACACGTTTACAGCCGCCAAGCAAGAAATTATTTCAGGAAATATAAAACTGAATAATACTTTTCATCTTCCTAAAAACTTTGATGCCCAATTAACCACCATTTATTTGGCTCCAGACCTAATTCCACAAGGCAAAATTGACCAAAGGTTTTCTTTAGACTTTGGCATTAAAAAGAGTGTGCAAAATGGGAAAGGCGAACTATTTCTAAACGCTACAGATATTTTGAATACCATGATTAACAGAAAAGAAATTTTGGGACAAGGTTTTAAATACATCAGCACCGATTATTACGAGACCCAAGTTATAAGAGTGGGTTATAATTACAAATTCTAATTCAGGAACAATCTTTTGAAATTCTCACAAACCATCATACTAGGATAAATGATAAAAGAATTTAAACATCTTTTACCAAAATAAATTTTTTTTGAAATGGACTTTATTGCCTAAATTTTTATAACCTATTCTAATACCCAAAACTAACTAATCTGTTCGCAACTCTACAAATAATAGAAAAAACCGAAGTGCGCAAGAAACTACACTTCTCGACAGTCAAAGCACCATTTTAATTGCAGCAGAAAACAGTTAATAACCCCAAAAAACTATCAAATCCAATTTTTTAACATTAAAAATATGGTATTCCAATCTATTAAAAGTAACAGATATAAAGTAAACAGTACATTCAATTTTTTAAATTGATTAATACGAAATAGTTTAATTTATAGAACAAAAACAGTTTAATTAAAGTCAGAAAACATCTATTTTTTATAAAATTACTTTGTTGGATAATACTAAAAATTTTTCGATCCTTTGGAATTTAAGAATTGCTTTTACTACGATTGTTTTTTTGCCAACTGAAAAGCGACTTTAAAAAAACGCTTTTGCACGTTTAACAATAGATGAAAAAGAGATTAAAAAATATAAGTAGAAATAGACGGCAAATTGTTAGTAATTATTAGGTGAAAGGTTTATTGGTTAATAAATTTACACTCATAAATTTATGTTAGATTAATAGTTTCGTACGTAAAAAAAATTCTTAAAAACTATTAAACCTATGAAAATCAATAAAATAATATTTTATTTTACAATGAAACAATAAAATATCAAACGAAAAAAAATTTCAATTTTGATAAAATAAAACGTTAAAAAAAAGTTTAAGAATTTTAAATAGCAGCGTACAAATACATCTGATCCATGGTTGGATTTACGCTTCCGCCGTTTGGTTCAAGTGTAACAGCGAAACCTTGTGCATTGCTTATTTTCTTCAATTGAATTAGACTTTGCAATTCTTCTTTAGAATCAAAAACTCCTGCATCAACTGGTTTACCATTGTCCAAGGCCCATAATTGATATTCGTGATTGGCATCTGTAGCAGGCATATCTACCATATCCAACAGTACAATTTGTGTGCTTTTATTCCAAAATACGACTGCATTTGAATTGGGTGCTATCGGAAGTCCTTTTAATTGAACTTTAACAAATGAAGTATCTCTATAGTTATCCAATATACTGTTGGATCTTTCAGTTTCTGATTTTAAATTAGTCAAATTAGAAGCAAAAAGCTCATTTTCTGATTGTAATGCAGTTAGTTTAGTTTTGGTTTGCTCTAATTCCTGCCAGACTACGAACAATGCAGCAGCACTTAATAAAAATAAAATTAAGCTAGCAGCAAAAGGATATAAATAGCTGATAGGATTTTTCACCATCGGCATGTCTATGATTGGTGCTTCTAATTTACTTTCTGTGGACGGATAATTCAATTCTGGAATAGAATTTAATATTTTTGATTTAAGAAAAGTTGATGGAGTTTTAGCGCTCTTTTGATGAAAGGTTTCCATAGCCGAAAAAATTTCGTCTAATTCCTTTTCCAATTCTGGATATCGCGCAACCAAAAGATCAACTTCTTGCATTTCTTGCTCATTTAATAAGCCAGAAGCATATAATTCGAGAACGCCTGAGTCTATATAATCTTGTAAATTCAATTTAGTTAAAATATTTTCGTAAAATAATGATACTCATACGCAATCTAGTTTTCACAGTTCCCAATGGTATATTTAATTCTTCAGAAACTTCTACATGAGTATACCCTTTAAAATATACTAATTCCAAAATTGTTTGATGTTCTGGTTTCAGTTCTTTTATCAAATCTTTCAATCCTAAAATCTCTGGGTTAAATCTTGTATTGTAGGCTGAATCAATCAAATTTACGGAATCTTCCACATCTTGGTTTTTAGAAGTGTTCTTGAAATCTTTAGATCTAATTTTATCAATCGCCAAATTTCTGGCAATATTTACAAACCAAGTATAAAGTCTTCCTTTAGATTCATCAAATGAATGAAAGGAATGCCAAATCTTTACAAAAACCTCTTGCAATACATCCTCTGCTATTTCTTGTGATAGAACTATCTTTTGAATTACATGAAAAAGAGACCCAGAGTACTTATCGTACAATGTTTCAATAGCTATCTTTTCTTTATTTCTCAAAGATTGGATAAGCTGTTCTTCGCTCAGGTTTAATTTATTTTTTTTGGTCAAGAGTTGCGTAGTCAAAATTGTAATGATTTAAGTTTTTACATCAAATTTCGTATGATGAATTATTTCGCATTACAAATATCGGGGCAAATTAAATGTTTTAAATAAGTTTAAACAAATGTTTTTCGGCATGATAAGAAGATCTTACCATTGGTCCAGATTCCACATACTTAAATCCTTTTTCCAAGCCTTTAACTTTCAACCTAAAAAAAACATCTGGATGTACAAAATTGATTACTTCATGGTGTTTTTTTGTTGGTTGTAGATATTGACCTAAAGTAAGAATATGTACTCCTGCTGCTAATAAATCATCCATTGCCTCCTCTACTTCCTCTTCTGTTTCTCCTAAACCCAACATAATTCCAGATTTTGTTCTTAAACCACTTTCACCTATTCTTTTTAATACTTCTAAGCTTCTATCATATTTGGCCTGAATTCTTATTTCTTTTGTTAAACTTCTTACTGTTTCTATGTTATGCGAAACAACTTCTGGCCTTACTTTCAAAACTTTATCCAAATTATGCATCATTCCTTTAAAGTCGGGTAACAGAGTTTCCAAGGTAGTTTCTGGACTTGCTTCTCTAATAGCATTGATTGTTTCTACCCAAATATCTGCGCCCCCGTCACTTAAATCATCGCGATCCACACTAGTAATTACACAATGTTTTACTTGCATTAGTTTTACAGAGTTTGCTACTCTTTTAGGTTCATCTGTATCTACTGCTAAAGGCCTACCTGTGGCAACCGCACAGAATGAACAAGATCGTGTACAAATATTCCCAAGAATCATAAAAGTTGCAGTGCCTGCACCCCAGCATTCTCCCATGTTAGGACAATTTCCACTTTCACAAATCGTATGAAGTTTATGCGTATCTACAAGTTGGCGTACATGTGCATATTCTTTACCGGTCGGTAATTTAACTTTTAACCAATCGGGTTTTTTTATTCTCGGTTCAGCACTTATTAATGGCAGATTTATCATATTCAAGAGAAAAAAATAGTTTTTTAATTATTGGCAAAATTAATACTTTCTGCCAAGAGATGCTTTTAAGTATAAACAAAGAAAAGTCTGTTTGTTTATATCAATATTATTAAAAACTGCCATAATTGGCGTTTTTTTGGAAAAACCGTCCAACGTTAATCCAATTTCAATACTTTTAATTCTTTCTTCTTCCCTGCTGAAATCGAAATTTAATCCAGCTTTTGCATATAATCCGGGAATTAAACTTGTTTCTCCTAAACCTCTTAAAAAACCAGAGGTTCCATAAATAAAAGAAGGATCAGGTTGACGAATTGGATCGAATTTTTCTTCTATAGTCACAACAAACTCTGAATTCAAAGGATCTTGTACATCATAGTAAATGGGTTTTATTAATCCTAAGGAAATACCAGCATCATAAATAAATTGAATTTCCACTCCGTCTTTTTCATCTTTATCAAATAATAGTTGGTCAGATCCAACTCCTAATCGAAGTAGAATTAGGTTATTTTTTTTGCCATAAGCAAAAGATTTAGGGTTAGATGCACTTAAAGGATTTACTTGTCTTACTTCTTGCGGATGTTTAATAACCGCTAATTCCGAATTAAAGGTAATTTTTCTTAAGCCAGAGGTTTGTTTGCTATATTTAAAATTAACTCCAAATCCACGATTGGTGATAAGTGCTCCTACAGTATATTCTTTTCTAAATAAAATCTTTTTTTCGTCTAAAACCGGAGCTTGATTGTTCTGCGCTCTAACACAGTAGGAGCCCATTAAAATGATAAGGAATAAAAAACTTCGCAAACCTAATTTCATATTTCAATTGTACGTAAAAGAACGGACTTTCTGTATATTTGTTTCAATCAAAAATTATGACAATTGAAACTATTTTTCTCGGCGAATCCTATACAGAGGCAACTCACTTAGCTTCTAATTCAACAATTAATACAGATGCTCCTGTAGATAATAAAGGAAAAGGAAGTGCATTTTCTCCAACGGATTTGCTCGCCGCCTCCTTAGGAAGTTGCATGCTTACCATTATGGGTTTTTATGCAGAAGAACATCAATTAAATATAGTATATACAAAGTTGTCCATCCTCAAAATTATGACAGCTAATCCACGTAGGGTTTCAGAAATCCAAATAACTTTTGATTTACCCAAAAATAATTTTTCTGAAAAGGATAAAATAAGTTTAGAAAGAGTAGCCAAAAACTGCCCAGTTGCAAAAAGTTTGCATCCAGATTTGGTTCAAACCTTAGTTTTTAATTGGTAAAGTAATCTTTGGCAGAATCTGCATCTATATTTTCATGCGAGGTATCTAAAACACAACTTCCGTCCTTTATTAAAAGTAATTGTGGAGAAGCATGTTCTATAGAAAAACGATCTGCTACATAATTCGAAACTTCTCTAAAAGCAATTAAATCTAAAAAATAAGTATCTACATTTTCTTGTACTTCATAGTTTGCTTCAAAGCTTCTTTTTGCCATACTGCTAATTGGGCATCGAGTACTATGTTTAAAAATCAAAGCTTGTTTTCCATTATCTATTAAGGTATCTATTTGATTTTTGTCTGTTAATTTAATCCAATTCATAATTTTTTAAGGTTTTGAAAATACAGTTAAATCCAATTTTTCAAGGATTTTTGCATCTTCCATATTTATTTCAAATTCTTTGTTCAATGATTTTTTTGAAAGACTCAATTGTAAACCACCAATATCTTCGTAAGGTTTCCAATCATATATTTCACTTTCTTTATCACCCTCTAACAAGTATTTCCAACGAATGATTTCATTATTTTTTGAATTAATAAAAATTTCATAATAATCGCCAGATGTATTTCCTATTCCTGTTTCAAATCGTATACCAGATCTGTGGCAAAGAATAGAATTAATAACAGTATCAGTCAAAGGAGTACAAACAACGCCAAGATCTTCTAATTTTACTGGCATCAACAACCAATAGGTATCATTAATGAACGAATTGTAAGATTTTTTTAAAAGGTTTTGTTTTAATGAATCATTTTCAATCAGTTTCCCTTCTCGAAAAATTTCTCCTTTTTTAGTATTTACATTGAAAAGAGAAATGATTTTCGAAGAGTCTTTGCCGATATATTCTAATCGATAATCACCTGAAAAGCGATCCCAAACATGTTTTCTTGAAAAAACTTTTTTGCCAGAATTGATAACAGAAAAACTGAATGTTAGATATCTCGTTTTCTCCCAGTTGGATTTTCCGCCTACACCAGACCAAATTTTCTGTTGGTTTTCTTTACAAGTTTGCGCAATAGCAGAATTGCTTAAAAACAAAATAATCAACAAGCAAATTAATTTTGCTGTTGAATTTTTATAAAAATATAGATTTTGAGCCATAGCTCAAATATGGAATATTTGTAATTTCTTACAAAAAAATATTACCACATACTGTTTTTACTCTTTTTCGGAGCACCGTAAGCAGGGCATTGAACCTGACTTGCACAAGATGATAAGATAGTTGCAGTAAATATAAATGCCACTAAGGCTACAAGCAATTTTTTCATGACACGTATGGATATAATTTTTTTCTTTTTACTGATTATTGAAGCCGAAAGTTACAATGATTTTTGTCCTTTTGCAAGAGCAATCATTTTTAAAGCTGTAATTGCTGCTTCATCCCCTTTATTTCCAAGATTTCCGCCTGCTCTGTCTAATGCTTGTTCTAGATTATTTGTTGTTAGAACTCCAAAAATAATTGGTTTATTACACTTGATTCCTAAATTTATTAGTCCATGTGCAACAGATGAGCAAATAAAATCAAAATGCCTTGTTTCTCCTTGAATCACACAACCTAAACAGATAATTGCATCTGGATGCAAAGAGTTTTCTAATAATTGTGCTCCTGCAACTAGCTCGAATGTACCAGGTACTTCAATTTTTTGAATAGCAGATTCAGGAATACCATGTGCTAATAAAGTATCTTTTGCAGCAGAAAATAGTCTCTCAGTAATATCTGCATTCCATTCGGCTACTACAATTCCTATTTTTATTCCGCTAGACATTTCTGGACTGAAATGTATCGAATTCAATTTGTTCTCTGGTCGAGTTGCCATTTAATTAAACGAAAAAATTAATTAGAAGCTCTACCGATATACTTTTCAATTTCTTTTGCTTGAGCACTTTCAGAATATTCTTCCTTGATTTTCTTGTAGGTTTTTAATGCCTCTTCAGATTTCTTTTGTTGCTCGTAGCACATTCCTAACTTCATCAAATAAATAGGAGTGGTGTAAGAATTACTTTTATCGCCTGAGGCTTTTTTGTAAAAAGAAGTAGCATTTTCTAAATCTCCTAATTCAGAATAAGCATCTCCAATAGCGCCTTTTGCCATAGAAGAAACGATTACATCACTGCTTTTGAAGTTTTTTAAACTTTCTATTGCTTTCTGGTATTCACCTTTTTTCAAATAAGAAACACCTAAATAATAAGTTGCTAAATTTGCTGCTTTAGTTCCAGAATATTCCTCTGAAATGCTTGCAAAACCTACAAAATTTCCATCACCATTGATTGCTTTATCAATGGAGTCCATTTCAAAGTAACGTTCTGCTTGAAACATTTGATTTTTTGCTTCAATTGCTCTTGGTGCTAAATAAAACTGTTGGTAAGAAAAATAAAGTGCACCTAATAGGATTACAGATCCTCCAATTATTAAGAGGCTATTTTTATTTTCGGTAATGAAATTTTCAATTCTGTCAAGGTATGCTTTGTAATTGCTATCTTCTGATACGGCCATGTTTTATTTTTAAGTTTGCAAAAATACATTTTTACAACTGAGAAACAATAGGCAGATTACATTGTATCTGCATTTAATATTTAGGAAGGTTTTTATGGATATTTTTTTCAATCTCTTTTCCCTAATAATTTTATCGATTGTTTTAAAATTGTTGGTTTTAAAATAATAATTAAAGACATAATTTTCCATTAATCCTAAAGCTTTTCTTTCAAAATTTCTATTTTTGTTTCCATTCATGTATTTAAGAAATCTATCTGTTCTCAATTTTAAAAACTATCAAGAAGCAGAGCTTTCATTTTCTAAAAAAGTAATTTGTTTCACAGGAAATAATGGCGCTGGCAAAACCAATTTGCTGGATGCCATTCATTATTTATGTTTAAGTAAAAGTTATTTTAATCCAGCAGATTCTCAGCAAATCTATCATGATGAAGATTTTTTTATGGTTCAAGGGAATTTTGATCGATTAAAAAAAGACGAAAATATTCATATCGGACTGAGAAGAAATCAGCGAAAACTAATCAAAAGAAATAAAAAAGAATATGGATTAATTTCTGAGCATATTGGTCAGTTTCCATTAGTAATTAGTTCACCATCAGATAGTATGCTTATCACCGAAGGTAGCGAAGAAAGGAGAAGATTTTTGGATGCAGCACTTTCACAAACAGATACAAGCTATTTAGATACCTTAATTTCTTACAACAGAATTTTACTCAACAGAAATATGCTTTTAAAACAAATGCACGAGCGTAGAAATTTTGATGCAGATATTTTGGAGGTTTATAATGAGCAAATGCTTAAAAGTGGAGAAGAGATTTTTTTAAAAAGGAAAAATTATTTGATAGATTTCACCATCATATTTAATCAGTTTTATAATTTTCTAAGTGGTAACAAAGAGCAAGTGGAATTAATTTACGAATCCCAACTTTTGGAAGGAGATTTTAAAGGCCAATTGCGTAATGCACTGGAAACAGACAGATTACTAAAACGCAGCACAATCGGCATACACAAAGATGATCTACTATTTTCTCTATCAGGAAAACCATTAAAAAAGTTTGGTTCTCAAGGTCAACAAAAATCTTTTTTATTGGCAATGAAACTAACTCAATATCATTTTCTTAAAATTGAGAAAGGTTTTGCTCCCTTACTATTACTCGATGATTTGTTTGATAAATTAGACTACACAAGAATAAAAAATCTTTTGGAGTTGGTTTTGAAGGAAAATTTTGGGCAACTATTTATTACCAACACCCAAGCAGAACCTATACTTGACATTTTAGAGAAACTAGCTATAGAACCACAAATGTTTTTTGTGGAAGATGGAAAAGTTTTTGAAGTAATCGGGAAATCATAAATCCTGTTAAAGAAATACAGCTTTTCCTAAGATAGGTTTACGCTAAAAAAGTAATTCATCTACATTATTTGCCAATACAGTATTCGGTGATTGATATTGTCGAAATCATCAGTTCAAATTCATTTTGTGAAAAAAATTTGAAATTTTCATTTGTGGTAGATATAGTAATTTTGAGTTTAAAGTTAACTTAAAATGGTTCTGAGGCATTAATTAATGACTATAAGCTATTCCCGAATTGCTGGGAACTTTTAATAAATGAATATTAACTATTCCCGAATACCTCTTAGGTTCAAAATTGATATTGAAATTGGAAAACGTGCCTTTAGAATAGAGATAATTAGCAGCCGTTTTATTTTCAAACGTTATTATACATATTTCAATAGTTCTTCAACAAGTTTGAAAACAGTAGTTGTGGATTCTTCTTTTGCTGGGTTTATGTGATGTAAT
>JBBQYA010000061.1:0-18297 GCA_038209155.1 Sphingobacteriales bacterium
TAGGAGGTAACAGTCGTAGTATTTCCAAATTGTAGGATCTTTTTAACAGCAGCCAACTGGAAATCATCAGCGCAAATCAATGATGGGCTTGTGCCAAGATTTGAAGTAAATAATTCATTTGCTCCGTTTTTAATATTCAAATATAAAAAGGGTCTAAAAGCATTCGTTGCTCTTATTTGTTTTAATTTAGTACACATAGAAAGATCCAAAGAGGTTAAGGACACAAACTCACATCATAAATAAGATAAACTTGGAGATGCAATTAGGCTTATTAAATTAGTATTATAGGTAGTCTCTAAATCTAAAAGCTTGCTCAAATTAGATACATCTAAATTAATTAGATTATTATATTCAACATCAATAGATAAAAGGTTAGGGGTATTAATAAATTCCAGAATTGATAATCTATTATTATAACAATTTAAATACTTTAATTTTATACATCCATTAATATTTAAACTTTTTAATTTTGCATCTTCACTATTTAAAGATTCAAGAAAAAGCATTCCAGATATATCCAAATCGGTTACTATTTGTCTTTTCAGACCTAAAGTTTTAAGATTAGCAAAACTTTTAATTCCAATAAGACTTTTAATTGTTATTTGGTTTGTTGATATATCCATGTTTTCAATTAATAAAGCCTCAGAAACTTGAATTTCACCATCTAAATTTGCATCATACCGTACAAATTGACCCAAAGAATTCCATGAACTATCATTAATCAAATAATTTTTAAAAACTGCATCCGGAATATTCACAATCTGTGCGTTTGCCATTCCAGATAATAGGATAAGGAGGTAAAGTAATTTTTTCATAATCTTAATTTTAGATATCGTAGTTTGTTAATTTTATAAATTGTTTAATAATTCCATTAAGTTTTTTCGTTTTCTAAGCGAAATTGGAATAGTACTGTTGCCGCTCATTAATATATATCCTCCATCTTTTTTGAGATAGGATTTTAGGTAAGTAAGGTTGATTAAATGGGACTGATGAACTCGTTCGAACCCATGATCTGATAAAAGATCTTCATATTCTTTCAAGGTTTTCGAAATCATGATGGGTTTACTGTTTTTTATATAAAAGGTGGTATAATTATCTTGGCTTTCGCATCTGATAATGTCGCTAATATCAAATAAATGAATGCCCTCTGAGGTGGACAATGCAATCCGTTTGAAATTATCTACTTTTTTTCTGATGTTTTCTAGCAATAAATCAATGTGGGCGTAATCATCGTTTTTGATTAAAACGTTTTTGATTTTCCCGATTACAATCGCCAATTCTTCTGGGTCAATCGGCTTTAATAAAAAATCTAATGCGCTAAATCTGAAAGCTTTGATTGCGTACTGCTCATGAGCGGTGATAAATACAATGTGTGAAGTTGATTTTCCGTTTCGTTTTGCGATTTGCTCTAAAATATCAAATCCGGTTCCATCTCCTAATTGAATATCTAGAAAAACCACTTGTGGTTGTAAGTTTTCAATTATTTCTACACCCGTCTTCACGCTATCTGCCTCACCAACGATTTTGAAATCCGCTGCATATGTAGAAAGGAGTTTTTTGAGTCCATTTCTTAAGTTGATATCGTCGTCTATTAATATTGCTTTAATCATTTCTGCTTGTATTTATTACAAAAGATTAGTTAGAATTTGATTTTACTATATACTGAATTGGTAAATTTAAAACGACTATCGTACCGGTGATCTCCAACTTTTCATTTTTTAATTCTATAATTTCAACATTTGCTTTTTGTGTGGTGGAAGATTCCATCATTTCTAATCTCTTTCTGGTGATGTCCAATGCCATCGATTTATGAACAGAAACCAGTGCTTTTTTAAGCTCTTTGGATTTTTCGAAACCAATTCCATCATCTTTAATTATACATTTCAAACTGCTTTTTGATAAACTAAATTCGATTTCAATTAACCCCTTTTCCTCTTTTGGAATTAAGCCATGAATAATTGCATTTTCCACAAAAGGTTGGAGTAGTAAAGGAGGCAAAGCGGTATCATCATCAATTTCTTCACTTTTACTTATCGTAAAATCAAATTTATGATTGAACCGCAATTGTTCTAGTTCTAGATAATTCTGGAGACTTTCAATTTCTTTATCAATGGGTATTAAGGTTTCTTTTGAATATTCTAAGGTCAACCGCATTAATTTAGAAAATTTCGATAGGTATTTTATGGCTGAATCTGTTCCGTTTTGAACAATGAAACTCGAAATGGATCCTAAGCAATTGAATACGAAATGTGGATTCATTTGCAAATGCAATGCTTTTTGCTCGTACTCTGCAAGTTCTTTTTGCAAAGTCAACGTTTTTTTTAATTGCATTCTACTGTAGATTAAAAATACAATTCCGAAAATAGCTAAGGCAAATAAAACCGAAAATACAATCTGTAAATTATGTTGTTTGAGCTCCTCATTGATTAATAAATCTCGCTTTTCCCGTTCTTTTAAAGCTAGTGCTTCTTTCTTTTCAAATTCAAAATTCATCTCAGCACGGATGCTGCTTCTGTAATTATTTTCGTTGGCCAAGCTATCCTTTGCATTTGCATAGAGCTTGAAATGTTTCAGCGATTCAATTGGATTATTCAGTCTTTCATAAATTTCACTTATCCTTTTTTCACAATTTACAATCTGATCTTTTACTTCTAATTCTTTGGATAATTCCAACGATTTGTTGGTATAAGAGAGGGCTTTATTTAAATCATTTCGTTCTAAATATATTTCTCCCATGTAGAAATAGGTATCAGAAATTCCAAATTTATCTTCGATAGCGTTAAATTGAACAATTGCTTTTTCAAAGCTTTCCAATGCTTTAACTACATTATTCGTCTTTTTAAAATATAGCCCTTGATTATTATACAGTTCACCCAAACCTCGCGGATTTGGATATTTTACAAACATTTCTTGAGCCTTCAGATAATTTATGTTTGCTTTTGAATAATTTTTCTCCAGCAAATAAATATTTCCAATATTGGTTAAGGTAATTCCGATGTTTTCATCTTTACTATCCTGCTGATTTTTGAGGCATTTGGTAAAAAATTCTAAGGCTTTATCATTTTCATTTAAAGCTTTATAAACAATACCAATATTATTATACAAGCGAGCGCTTCGATCCAAATTATTGATAGCTTCATAAATCTTTAGTGCTTTTAAATCATAGGTCAATGCTTTTGCATAACTACTTTGCTCCGAAAAAACGATTCCGATACTTGCATAAGCACGCGCTAGACCGTTTTTCAAATCATTATTAGCATCCGAATTATTTTCTAATTCTTGTTCAAAAATAATTTGTGCTGAAGAAAAATTTTGCAGAGCAGCAGGATAATCGCCAGTTATGATGTTATAGTTTCCAAGATTTAAATTGGCATTTGCTTCACCTTTTTTAAATTTTAATTCGTTGGAAAATTGCAAAGCCTTTTCGGCGTATTGCAACATTATTTTAGGATCTATGAATTTGTATTCACCGCTTATTTCGTTTAGTATCTTTACTTTATTTTCATCTTCGTTGCTTGTATTTAATAGATTTTTTAAACTATCAACTTTGGGATTTTGCGAAAACACCCAATTGGATGCAAGACAAAGGGTAAAAATTAAAACTTGCTTGAAAACTTTCATTCTGAAATTTTAGACTCAACCAAACATACCACATACTATGGTACATTTTTGTTGAATTTAGAATTTGATGGAATTGATTGAGAATTTGTTTTTAATTGTTTTTATAAATTAAATACTTGATTCTTCTTCTCCACTTTTCCCACCTACATGGTAGATAGTTCTGGTAGGCATAGCCAAGTTTAATTCATTCTCTTTTACTATTCTTAAAATTTCAAAATTGACCGATTCCTTAGTTTTTAGATATTCATTAAAACCCATCATTTTTACAAAATAGGTTATCATAATAGAATAAGATGAATCTTTAAATGATTCTAGAATTACAATATTATCAGGATGCATAATTTCAGATTTACTGTTCAAGTATTGTTGAATGGATGAAATTACCCTCTTTAATTCTAACTCTGGAGTTTCTAAACCTAATTCAATATTAAATTTAACTCTTCTATATTCCCGTAAGGAAAGATTATCCAATGCAGAATCCACCATTTTCTTATTGGGTAAAGTGATCACACTATTATCTGCTGTGCGAATTCGTGTACTTCGAAAACCAACTTTCTCCACCAAACCTTCTATGCCATCTACTTTTACTAGATCTCCAACTGCAAAAGGTTTATCTAAAAATATAGTGAAAGAGCCTAATAAATTTTCTAAACTTTCTTTTGCCGCCAATGCCACAGCTAAACCTCCAATACCTAAACCTGCAACTAATGTGGCTACGTCAAATTTAAAAACGGCACTCATTACTATTAAAATAGAAAAAATGATAGTTACCAGTTTTATAGAATCCTTTATAAATGGAATAATTTGTTCACTATGATTATTAGGATCGGCTATAGCTTTATGCAATAAAACAAAAGTGATAAAATCTATTAATCGTAAAAGTACCCATGTAAATAATAAAATAATTAAGCCTTCGAAGAATAAATCTACTAGGTCTGTTATTAAAGTTAAATAAACAATTTGCTTACCATCTACCAGAACAGATTTTCTAAATAAAACCTCTTGGAGTGGAAAATCGAGCATATTTATAGCAAAATATAAAGTAATGCTCATTAATAATAATTCCATTGGGCGAAGCAAAAGCTCCACAAATTTGTCGGCTTTTACTTCTGCAGCAAATTTTTTAAAAAACCGAAAAATTAATCGATTTACAATTTTAGAAACAATACGTTTAAATAAAAAGCCAATTAAAAGTATACCAAAAAACCAAGCATAATTATAAACTGTGTTTCCTCCAAAAGATAAATTCCAAAAATTTCCGGTTGGGTACATTAGACTAATTTTTTTAATGCAATTTCAAAAGCTGTCCTAGCAATTCCTACTTTACGATCACTTATTTCAAATGCCTTGTGCAATGCTATTCTTATGGTTTCTGAGGTATCTGCAAATATAGCACGATCGCTCATTTCAATATCTTTTGTCATTAGATAAGCAAACACTCTTGCCATTCCGCAATTAGAAATAAAATCAGGAATTACGCTTGTATGTTCATCAGCATATTCTGCTATTTCGCCAAAAAATATTTCTGGATCAGCAAACGGAACATTCGCTCCACAGGCAATTACTTCCAATCCAGCATCAATCATTCGTTCTATTTGATTTTTTGTCACCAATCTGGAAGCCGCAGCTGGAACAAAAATTTCTGCTTTGGTATCCCAAATTTTAGCAGCAATATCTTCCATAGTCATCAGATTATCTACAACCAAGGTATTATTTTCTCTTGCCAAAAATAGCTGAGTGATTTTATCGAAATCCATTCCCGCTTCATCAATTATTCCTCCATTTCGATCTATGATACCAACTATTTTAGCTCCAGCTTGTGCTAAATAAAAAGCAGCAGCAGCTCCTACATTTCCCCAACCTTGGATAATCACCCTCTTTCCAACCAATTCTCCACCATATAAATGGTAGTAATGTCTCACTGATTCCGAAACTCCATAGCCAGTAATCATATCTGCGACACGATATTTATTGGCAATAGCTGGAGAAAAACTCGTGTCTTCCAATACTTTAGAAACTCCCAAACGCAACTGTCCAATAAATCTTATTTTTTCGCTTTCGCGAGAGTTTAAATGTCCATTTATAACTCCTTCTTGAGGATGCCACAAGCCATATTCCTCCGTTATTGGAATCACTTCGTGTATTTCATCGATGTTCAAATCACCACCAGTTCCATAATAATATTTCAATAAAGGCATTACAGCTTTATACCATCTTTCCAGAACACCTCTTTTTCTAGGATCTGCAGGATCAAAATTAATTCCACTTTTTGCACCGCCAATCTCCGGACCTGAAACAGTAAATTTTACTTCCATGGTTTTCGCAAGAGATTCTACCTCACGCTTGTCTAAACCTTTTCTCATTCGAGTTCCACCGCCTGCCGCACCACCTCTCAATGAATTTATTACCACCCAACCTTCTGCTTCTGTTTCACTGTCTTTCCATTCAAAAACAATTTCAGGTTGTTTATTTTCGTACTTTTTTAATAATTCTCTCATGTAATCTGATTTTATTAGGTTGCCAAAAATGCTGATTTTTTTATAAAGTATGCCAGCTAAAATTTAGACAAAAAAAAACCTCCCAGTGGGAGGTTCTAAACAAATTTTGTAATATTATTTTACTCTTTTTTCTTTAATTCTTGCTTTCTTTCCAGTCAATGCACGTAAATAGTATAATTTACTTCTTCTTACCACACCTCTCATGTTCACTTCAATTTTTTCAATATTTGGCGACATAATCGGAAAAACTCTTTCCACACCGATACTGTTTGAAACTTTTCTTACCGTGAAAGTTTCTGTAGCTCCCACGCCATTTCTTTGGATCACTACTCCTTGATACAACTGAACACGCTCCTTGGCTCCCTCTCTAATTTTATAGTGAACTGTTACCGTATCTCCAGATTTGAAGTTTGGGTTGTCAGTTTTAAGCGTTTGGTCGTTTACAAATTTTACTAAATCCATGATTTCGTGTTTTTAACTAATAATCTTCCCTTTTTTAAAGGATTGCAAATATAAAAGATTTGAGTTTAATTAAAAACTATTTTTCAATTTAATTTTCACCGTCCAAAAGATGAGGTCTGCGCGCCTTTGTTCGCTCAATAGACTGCTGAAAACGCCATTTTTCAACCTCAGGAGTATTCCCGCTTAATAGAATTTCTGGAACTGCAAGATCTCTAAACAATGCTGGACGGGTATAAGATGGCGCATCTACCAAATCATTTTGAAAAGAATCGCTTAAAGCAGAAGTTTCATCACTCAAAACTCCAGGAATTAAACGAACAATTGAATCTACCAAAACTGCAGCAGCCAATTCGCCACCAGAAAGTACATAATCGCCAATACTGATTTCCCGCGTTACAAAATGAGTACGAATTCTTTCGTCTATACCTTTATAATGACCACAAAGCAAAATCATATTTTTATTGAGAGATAATCGGTTTGCCAATTTCTGATTCAACAACTCTCCATCAGGAGAAAGAAAAATAACTTCCTCATAATCATTGCTTTCTTTCAATTTTTCTATACAATTCACAAATGGCTCTATCATCATCACCATTCCAGAACCACCACCGTAAGGATAATCGTCAACAGATTTTTGTTTATGATTGGAATATTCTCTAAGATTATGCACATGTAACTCTAAAATATTCTTACTCTGCGCCCTTTTCATTATCGAATGTGCAAACGGACTTTGCAATAGATCTGGCAAAACAGTAATAATATCAATTCGCATTTCTTTTGTTTTACTGCAAAGATGTTAAGTTTTGGCTGTAAATAATTCAGAATTTTTTGATTGAATTCTAATTTGACTAAAAAAGTTTATTTTTTGCTTTAAATATTAGATTGATATTTTATGTTGGATTTATTTTTCTCTTCCTTTATTTTTTAATTATTAATTCAATACCTATAGATTTTATTTCCTTTAAAATTAAATTTATTTAATCTATTTTTTGTTATTAACTGATTGATTTTATTGCTTATATAATTGAATTTGTTCTAATTTATAATTATTGATTAAATATTTATTGTGATTTTATTTCCTTTAAAATTAAATTTAATTAATCTATTTTTTTGTTATTAACTGATTGATTTTATTGCTTATATAATTGAATTTATTCTACTTTATAAATGTTGATTATTTATTTATAGATTTTATTTCATTTCATTACGTTCTCAATAGTTAAAATCTTAATTATATTTTTGTGGGCGTGCCCCAAATTCCAAAAGCTTCATTGGTTTTCCAACTCAATTTTATAAATTGGAATTTGGGTCGGGCTAAACGCTGTATCTTTTTTTGTAAAAACAAAAAAAGGATGCCGCTAATATCCCTCACGCAGGGAAGATCAGCGGATACATTTAATTTTGAAAAACAATGGACTTTTATTTGATTTATTGGGATGCATTCAGAATATGACAAAATAGATGTAAACACGATTTAAAAATCAAGAACATGAATATAAAAATGATCAAATCAGAATTAGATTATAATCAAGCCTTAAAAAGACTTGAAATTATTTTCGATTCTGCTATTGGGACGGTAGAAAGCGATGAAGCAGACCTTCTTGGGCTTTTAATTGATGAATACGAGAAAAAAAATTATCCAATAGAAGCACCAAACTCAATTTAATTAAGCTCATTTCTCTTCTATTATTTTTTCAAAACAGATACTATTTTCCACATTCAAGTATTGACCATAACTAGGAATTATTTTGTAATTATTCTTTCTATATAATGCAATTGCTTCAGTTTGTCTCGAACCTGTCTCTAAAATACATTTGAAAAATTTTAATTCCTTTGCCCAGATTTCCAATTCTTTAAGAATGAGAGAAGCCACACCTTTTCCTCGATAGTTCACAGAAACAAACATTCTTTTAATTTCCATTCTGTCAGAAGAGTATTCTTTGATTGCTCCACAGGCTATCGCAGTATTATTTTCATAAGCAAGCAGAACATATTTTATAGAATCTATTTTATTGAATTGCGAATAAAAGGAATGCTCATCACCATCTTTGATTTTCAAGTATGCATCCAATTCTTTTACCAGTGCTATAAATTCAAAATTATCCGAATTAGTTCTAATTAATTGCATAAAAAAAATAATTTAAAATTTCAAACTTATTAATAAACAAATAAAGAATTTAATTTTATATTCTTCTATATATTAAATAGGAATTTAAACCATTTAGAAAAATTAATTTTTATTCACCCAAATAAATATCCAACAATCCATCTGGTAATGAAGTGAATACTATTTTATCTTTTTGATTGATACTTTGAATAAAATGATCATTTAAAGGAATTAAAACTTCCTTTTCTTGGATGATTATTTTTGCTAAAAATTGCTGAGGATACACTAATATTTCTTCAATAGTTCCAAGTTCTCCTTTAATCTCGTCTTGAATTAAAAAACCTTTTAGTGAAGCAAAACTAAATTCTTCGTCTTCCTCCAAAATATGGTCAGACTCATCGATAAAAATTTTTCTGTTGATTAGTTTAGCGGCTTCTTCAATAGTATTGCAATCTTCAAAAAGCAGATAGCCAACCTTTCCAGAAACCCTAAATTTTGAAATAAAAAAAGGAATCAGTTTATTATTGATTTCAATAAAAACTGATTCCAAATTCTTGTAAACCTCAGCGTTTTTGTGATCGAAGTAAATTTGAACTTCGCCTTTTAAACCTTGAGTTTTGGTTATATAGCCAAGCTGAAAATGATTTTCTTTTTCAGCCATATAAATTACTCTTCTGTCTTTTCTTCTGCGGAAGCTGTAACTTCTGGTTCGGCTTCTGCAACAACTTCTTCAGTTGCTGGTTCGGCTTCTACTTCTTCGGTTGCTTCCACTGCTGGTGCATTTGCTTCTTGTTCTGCTTTTAAGGCAGCAGCATTTTTGTCTGCAATTGCTTTAGCACGATCTTCTTTTAATTTGATCTCTGCTGCAAAACGTTCTTTTTGATTGTCAGAAGCACTAGAAGTAAGATTTGCTTTTTTCGCATTGATCTTTTCATCTTTTTTCTCCATCCATTCTGCAAATTTTGCATCAGCAGCTTCCTGCGTTAATGCTCCTTTTGCCACACCACCGTTTAAGTGTTTTTGATACAAAACTCCTTTGTAAGATAGAATTGCATTTGCTGTTTCGGTAGGAATTGCTCCCTTTACTAGCCAATCGACTGATTTTGCATGATCCAATTCGATGGTTGCCGGGTTAGTGTTTGGATTATACGATCCAATTCTCTCGATAAATTTGCCATCTCTTGGAGCACGTGCATCCGCCACCACGATGTGATAAAAAGGATTTCCTTTTTTACCATGTCTTTGTAATCTGATTTTTACTGCCATTTTTGTTAAATAAATATGTGTAAGCCCTTTATCTCCAACAAAGGGAGGGCAAAAGTGCAGTTTTTTTTTGAGATAAGCAAGAGGTTTGTAAGATTAAAATAGCAATTTAAAAACAATGACCTAATCCTTCAAGAAGACTCTTAATGGACATAAAAATGGCTATTTAAAAGGCGTTTACCTAAAAAATTAATTCAATTTGTAATTTAAACCAAAAACTATTTCTGTCTTACCACCGTCATTTGATAAGATGAAGTTCCAGTTATTTTACCATTCACAGCAACGTAAACTTTACCAAACAAATGCTTCAATTGAACGATGGTTCCAAATTTTAAAAAGTTATTAGTACCAACTAAAGAGGTTGATCCATCTATACTTTTTTTATAAATAGAAACAGCAATTTTATTAGCACCGTTATCTGCATATCCTGAATAATAGATATTTCCAAATTCATCTGTATCGAGATCTGAGCCTTCTGCACTATAATCTAGTCTTGTATCTTCAAGTCCTTTTGTTAAGATCTTAGTAGTAAAATTGTACGAAAAAGAATAATATTTATTAAGAGAACGGTTAAAAAATAAAATACATAAAATACTTCCATCTTCACTATAATGTCTTAGCGTTTCAAAACCATTACTAACAGATGGAATTACATTATCCCATTTAAATCCAGTCAAAAAAGTCTGTTGCTTTGTATCTATATTCAATTCATTTACAATAACAGAATCACTTCTAATGAAGAAAGATTTTGAAGTTCCTTGACCATTGAAAACTCTAGGTTCGAATAAACAGGCATAAATTGGGAAAGGAGAATTATTGTAAAAACTAATATCGTAGGGGTTGCAAACTGAAGTTAAATAAGAAGGAGATGGAGTTCCAAGAGTTATGTATCCAAATGCATTGTTTTTAGATGCTGCACCAGTGTTGCTTACTGGATAATAATAGGCTAGATCTGCAATGCCTATTGGATTGAAACTAGCTATTGTAGCCTTTTGATCTCCTTGAAAACTTATAGAGTTTTTAAAATTAAAAGATCCATTTCTAATTACTGCATAATTGAAAAAATTGCTGTAGGGCTTAAATTTGGTCATTCCAAGACCCAAACCATCTAATTGTATTTGAGCAGGAGATAATCCTTTTAAATCATTTGCATATTGAGGCAATGGTATTACTTCTTGTGTGATTAGGTTTTTAGAAAAACGGGTGAAACCGGTTAATACACTTTGCTGAGATGGTTGAGAAATTGAATAAACAATGTTAAAATTATTATTTTTTTCAACAGTAAAATCTGCAATATCAATGGATGGAGGAGCCGCATTTACACTTTGCAGAGGTATAGCAATTTCAAAAATAGTTTCAAAACTGGCACCATCTTGTAAAATGTTTACCGTTTTGGTGGGATCAATAGGTTCTACAATTGGAATTACTTCTTTCTTTTCACAAGAAAAAAGGAAAGTACTAATCATTAAAAATAAAACATGCTTTTTCATATGGAAAGAATTTTAGACGAAAATCCTTATTTCCAAAATAGTTTACAATACCTGCTAACACTGAAATTTTTGCGGTTTTCTGGTAGTGTTGTATTTTTTAAAAAATCACGAATCGAAATTTGATTGTGGAAGTTTTATTTAATTAGTAATTATCAAGTTAAATCTTATTTGCAACAATTTTAAGGCTAAAAATTAGCCTTTAAGAAAAAATGAGAATGGAAACTTTATTATTTTTCTAAAAAGATGAAAATTGAAAATAAACAAACGTTTAGATATCTTAAAAAATTCATTTCTAATTCATTTCAAATCTCCTAATCAAGATTTCCTAATTTTCCTACTTTTGCATTCTCAAAAAAATCATAAACATTATGTTTGATAATTTATCAGATAAGCTCGATAGGGCATTCAAAATATTAAAGGGTCAAGGAAAAATAACTGAAATCAACGTTGCAGAAACGCTGAAAGAAGTACGAAAAGCCCTTTTAGATGCCGATGTAAATTACAAAACTGCTAAAACATTTACTGATACAGTTAAGGAAAAAGCCTTAGGACAGAATGTTTTAACATCCATATCGCCGAGTCAGTTGATGATAAAAATTGTGAACGATGAGTTGGTTGAATTGATGGGTGGCGAGAAAGCTGAATTAAATTTAAAAGGAAATCCAGCTGTAATTTTAATTGCTGGTTTGCAAGGCTCTGGAAAAACTACCTTCTCCGGAAAATTAGCCAACTATTTAAAAGAAAAAGGAAAAAAGCCATTGTTAGTGGCAGCAGATGTTTATAGACCGGCAGCTATTGAGCAATTACGAATATTAGGATCTCAAATTGGAGTAGAAGTTTTTGCAGAAATAGAAAATAAAAACCCCGTTTCCATTACGGAATCTGCAATTAGACGTGCAAAAGCAGAAGGCTTTAATGTTGTGATTATAGATACGGCCGGTAGATTGGCAGTGGATGAACAAATGATGAATGAAATAGCGGCAGTTAAACAATATACCCAGCCGCAAGAAATTTTGTTCGTGGTAGATTCTATGACTGGGCAAGATGCAGTGAATACAGCAAAAGCTTTCAATGATCGATTGGATTTTACAGGAGTTGTACTTACCAAACTTGATGGTGATACTAGAGGTGGAGCAGCTATTTCGATAAAATCTGTGGTAAATAAACCGATAAAATTTATCGGAACTGGAGAAAAATTGGAAGCAATTGATGTGTTCTATCCAGATAGAATGGCTTCGCGTATTTTGGGAATGGGAGATGTGGTTTCTTTGGTAGAACGTGCACAAATGCAGTTTGATGAAGAAGAGGCTGCAAAAATCCAAAAGAAAATCAGAAAAAATCAATTTGATTTTGATGATTTTTTATCTCAATTGGCTCAAATAAAAAAGATGGGAAACCTGAAAGATTTGATGGGAATGATTCCTGGAGTTGGAAAAATGATGAAGGATGTAGAAATTAATGATGATGCATTTAAAGGAGTAGAAGCAATTATAAAATCGATGACTCCATATGAAAGAGCCAACCCAGATAGTATAAATACAAACAGAAGAAATAGGATAGCTAATGGTAGTGGAACAAATATAGCCGAAGTAAATAAACTGATGAAACAGTTTGATGATATGCGAAAAATGATGAAAACAATGTCGAACCCAGCAATGGCTAGCAAAATGATGAGAAATAATCCTTTCCCGAAATAAAAATTTTAACTTAAATTTTAGTTTAATTTATAAGGACAAATCAAGAAAAACTCAGGAATGTTTACATCAAAAAAACTATCATCTATCAATTTTACCATTTGATAGCTTCCTTTCATTTTTCCAATTTCTGTTTGCAGATTGCAACCAGAAACATATTCATAAGAGTCTCCAGGCTGTATAACAGGCTGTAAACCAATCACTCCTTCCCCATCCACTTCTCTTTTGTTTCCATTGGAATCAAAAATATCCCAATGTCTACTCATTAATTGTACTGCATAATCACCCAGATTTTCGATAGTGATTTTATAGGCAAACATAAAATGACTGTTTACTGGATTGGAATATTCCGGCTGATATAATGTGTCTACAGATATTTTGACTCCTTGGGTTATTTTTGCAACCATGATGAATTTAATTTTAATTCTAAACTAAATAAATAATTATTTTAAAGAAAAGTTTTCTTAAAAATAATATTTACGCTTCTTGTAAAGAATAAGTTTCTTTAATTTCATTTAGTAAATCCAAAATCTGTTCCAAGTCTTCTGTGGTTACTAGTTTCATTCTGAATTCTTTAATGTTATCTAAATTCTTAAAATAATTGGCGTAATGCCTCCTCATTTCTAATATTCCTAACTTATTTCCTTTCCATTCTATTGATCTTGTCAAATGCAAAAGGCAAGTTTCTACTCTTTCGATAATGGTAGGAGGAGCTAAAAGTTCTCCCGTTTTGTAAAAATGTTTTATTTCTCTAAAAATCCAAGGATAACCAATAGAAGCTCTACCGATCATAACTCCATCAACTTCAAATTCATTTTTCCAAGCAATTGCTTTTTCTGGGCTGGTGATATCACCGTTTCCAAATATGGGAATTTCAATATCTGGATGGCGTTTTATATCTCTTATCATCGTCCAGTCGGCTACTCCTTTATACATCTGAGCACGTGTGCGCCCATGAATAGTTAAAGCTTTAATTCCAACATCTTGCAAACGTAATGCTACTTCATTCACGTTTTTAGTTTGATCATCCCAACCTAATCTGGTTTTAACGGTAACTGGCAAATGTGTATTTTTAACTACACCAGCAGTCATTTTCACCATTTTGTCGATGTCTTGAAGCAAACTCGCACCAGCACCTTTGCAAGCAACATTTTTGACCGGGCATCCATAATTAATATCAATAAGATCTGGAGAAGCTTTGCTTGCAATGCGAGTAGCCTCTTCCATACTTTCTATACTACTACCAAAAATTTGAATTCCAATAGGTCTTTCATATTCAAAAATATCCAATTTCTGAACGCTTTTGGCAGCATCTCGAATAAGTCCTTCCGAAGAAATAAATTCGGTATACATAAGATCGACTCCATTTGCTTTGCAAACCGCTCTGAAAGGTGGATCGCTTACGTCTTCCATAGGTGCCAACAAAAGTGGAAATTCTCCTAAAACTATATTTTCTATCTTTACCAAATTATTGCGTGAAATTATTCGAGCTGCAAATTTATAAATTTTTGACACAAACTTACTCTCATGGATTCGAGCTTTCTAAATTAAGCTTTGGATTTAAAATTTTGTTTTTTTTACTCATCTCTTTTGCAAGCCTTTGCCTTGGATTGTTTATTGGTTTCTTATTTCTAAAACCATTATTCGGTATCTCCTTTCAAGAAGTTGCGTTGATGACAGAAAATTTTCAGGACCCGAAAAATATTGCTGTACTGCGTTTTTTACAAATCGTTCAAACTATATTTTTATTTATTGTATCCTCTATCCTTTTTTATTATTTCACCAGAAACGATCGCCCTAAAACAGAATGGTTTGCTGGAAAATTAACCTTAATCATTATTTTAGCTTTAGTATTTTTAACAATTGCTTGGCTTCCAATTACCGATTTTTTAGCAACTTTAAATCAAAAAATGAGTTTGCCCTCTTTTTTATCAGAAATAGAAAAATGGATGAAAGAAAAAGAGGAAACAGCTACAGAACTCACAATAGCTATGTTAAAAATGGGTTCCATTGCGGAGTTTTCTTATGTTCTTTTCTTAGTTGCACTGTTGCCAGCAATTGGCGAAGAATTATTTTTCAGAGGAAGTTTGCAACCGCTTTTGATTGGAATGTTTAAAAATTCACATGCGGGAGTTTGGATTTGTGCCATAATTTTTAGTGCTATTCATGTTCAATTTTATGGTTTCATTCCAAGAATGATGTTGGGAGTTGTATTCGGATATTTGTTTTTGTGGACAGGCAATATTTGGGTTCCAATTATTGGGCATTTTATAAATAACGGTGCTGCCGTAATTGCCAGCTATATTTTTCAGTTAGAAAATCCAGAAAAGGTATTTGATGCCACAGGCACTTTCTCTCTCCAACTTACTATTATTGGTTTTGCAATTGCAATTCCTTTATTAACTTATTTTTACCAAAAAAGAATACAAAATTCAACTATTGTAAACGAATCTGAATATGGAAAAAGGCTGGGTTAAAATTTACACGTCTGATTTAGAATTTAAAGCTAATATGGTGAGCACTGTATTGAAGGATCATGACATTGATGTTATTATTATGAACAAAAAAGATTCCTCTTATTTGGCATTTGGAGCCATTGAATTATATATTCATCAAGCAAATTTTGATAAGGCTATAGAGATCATTATCAAAAATGAATTATAAATTCGCCCACAAATATTAAAAAATACAACTCTATTGAATGAAAAATTTTAGAAAAAGAGCCATTACTTCCGTTATTTTTGCGATTGTATTAATATCCTGTGTTTTTTATAGCCAATACACATTTCTTGCATTATTTTTATTTATTTCATTAGTAAGTCTACACGAGTTTATGACTATGAACCGTTCAGATTTAAATCTTGCACTCTATTGGTTCACTATTTGGTTAGGATTACTAGGCTATGTAGCGGTATCTTGTTTTTTATTAAAAATTATAGAACCAAAACTTTTTCTCCTTCTTATTTTTCTTACCTCTTCTCTATTTATAATCGTTTTATTTCAAAAGTCTAAATCTCCATTACCTAAATTGGGAAATGCCTTTACGGGATTGATTTATATTATCATTCCTTTTTGCACATTTATAGGTATTGGTTTTTCACAAAGCGAAAATTATAATTATCAATTAACTTTGGGATTTCTATTTTTATTGTGGGCTAATGATACAGGCGCCTATCTTACTGGCGTTCAGTTTGGTAAAACAAAATTGATGGAAAGTATTTCGCCTAAAAAAACATGGGAAGGATTTGCTGGAGGAATGATTAGTGCCATGTTAATATCTCAAATAATTTCGTACTATTTTACTAACTTATTATGGTATGAATGGTTAATTATAGCTGTATTGATTGCAGTTTTCGGCACCATAGGAGATTTAGTTGAATCGATGTTTAAACGCAGCATGCACACCAAAGATTCTGGAACTTTATTGCCAGGGCATGGGGGTTTATTAGATCGTTTTGATGGTCTTTTGATGGCTGCACCTTTTGTATATATTTATTTACTTTTCATTATTAATTAAGTTTTACCAACCATGACCATACATAAAGAAGGATATATTTCTTTAATTATAACCATCGTTTTTTTAGGAATTATTAATCTATTAGCAAACTATTTCTTGCCCAATCATCAACTGCTTAGCTATTTACTATTAGGAATTTCTTTGATCTTATTTCTTGTAGTACTGCAGTTTTTTAGAAGCCCTAACATAACAACCATCATTGGCGAAAATTTAATCATAGCTCCAGCAGACGGCAAAGTGGTGGTAATAGAAGAAACAGTAGAAAATGAATATTTTAAAGACAAGAGAATTCAAGTTTCCATTTTCATGTCGCCGATTAATGTACATATTAATCGAAATCCAATGAGCGGTTTGGTAAAATTTGCAAAATACCATCCCGGTTTATTTCTGGTGGCTTGGCATCCAAAATCTTCAACCGAGAATGAGCGAACAACAATTGTAGTGGAAAATTCAAATAAGGTGAGTATTTTATTCAGACAAATAGCTGGCGCATTGGCACGCAGAATTGTATTTTATATAAAGGAGGGTGATGAAGTAAAACAAAGTGAAGAATTTGGATTTATCAAATTTGGAAGTAGAGTGGATGTTTATTTGCCATTAGGCACAACTATTAAAGTAGGATTGAACGAAGTAGTTCAAGGCGGAAGGACAATTATCGCGGAATTGTAAAATTTTTATGTTTTTTAAAATATCTTGGATTTCACTTGCTGGTAATTACAACTTATTCTACTATCTTTACGTTTACAGAGCAATTAAAAATAATTAAATATGAAAAAATTAATCTTATTAGCCGTATTTGCTACATTTTCTTATGCAGCAAATGCACAATGTAAATCTTCCTCTTCTGCAAAGAATGATAACAATGCAACTACAGAAGTTTCTGCTTCATTAGCACCTCAAGTAGCAGAAGGAAAAAAATCATCATGCTGCAGCAAAAAAACAGCAGTCATAAAAAATGATGATGTAAAATCAGCATCACTTTCTGCATCTACACCAAGCGGAACAAGTTCTAAATCTTGCTCAAGTGCTGAAAAAGCAGCTTGCTCAAAAGATAAATCGAAAGCAACTGCCAGCACAGATAGAGAAAAAGCAATTAATTAAATTTAGATTTTAATGATTCACAACCCTAACTGATTTGCAAAATTCGGTTAGGGTTTTTTTGTTTACACTAAAAGTTATCAATGCCTATTTATAGAAATCCAACTCATTCAATTAAATTCTCTCCTTTTTTATTTTCTTTTTTAAATATTTCCAATAGATTTATTTTTCTGTTTTTTATCTTTAGTTTGATGGCAATTTGTCAATCAAAAGCCCAAGGCAGACATTTTTCCAAACTTCGATTTTCAAAATATGAATCAGATAAAGTAGATTCTGTGTTTACCACAATAATTAATAAAAAGTATCCAGATTTATTAATAAACACAGCCAGTAAATTTCTTACCAGACCCATTGATGAATATGGTTTTTATCCGAAATTGGTTAACGGTAATTATCTAAAAGAAAAAGTTTACGAATGCACGGTTTATCTTTTGCCAAATGAAATTTTGATCGACAAACGATTTGCAACCTATCATATTTATAACTTCAACACGGGTTATTTCACCATAGAAGAGGTGATAAATTTTGCCGAAAACCCAAAAGTAAT
>JBBQYA010000062.1:0-18272 GCA_038209155.1 Sphingobacteriales bacterium
TGCCACAGCAGAATTTCCGGCTGGAGATTTTGGACAATTCCTAACTGAATCTGGAGGAATAGTAGAGTATTATTCAACTGGAGTAGATTTTACCCTTCCATCTATTTCTATTGCACCAACTTTATTGGATTTAACTACTTACAGAAACTTAGTTCTAACACCGGGAACGGGAAGAATTATACGAATGCCGGATATTAATCTCCGAATTTTTGAAAACTTAACAAGCCAAGGAATCACAACTGGAAGAAGTCATTTTAATATCACAACTGCTAGAACATTAACCATTGATAGTAGTCTAATTGTTAGCAGCGGATCTTTACGTTTTATGAATAATACAATTCAGACCATAAATGTCGGAAAAAATATTCAAGTAAATTCTGGTGCTTCTCTGCTTACAGACAATACAGGTACTGGAGTTATCAGTGAAATTTCTGTTGCTAAAGACGTAATAAATAATGGAACAATAGACTTTGATCGAGGCGGTAATAGAGTTGTAAATTTAATTTTTCAATCAAACTTTAATTCTACCTTTTCTGGTGCAGCTACACTTACAAGGTTGGGCAGATTGCAAATAAACAAAGGAGTAAATAAAAATACCGTTCTTGAACTTACCGTTACTGGAACTTTAACTACGGTCATTAATAATTGGTTGACTTTAACCTCAGGAACTTTTAGAATATCTAGAGGAGGCGGAACTTATGCTGTTCCGACCTTGAACATTAGAAATGATAATACGATTTTTGATATTCCATCCTCCTCAAAAATTATGTTAAACAATGCTACCGCATTTGTTCGAGCAGGAAGTTTTAACAATAACGGATCAGATATTAAATTAGGAGGAACTTTAGAAATTGTTGCTGGATCTTTTTATTTAGGAGATACTACATTAAACACAAATAATGATATTGAATTTTCTACTGTAGGTCTTTCAGAAATAGATGTAAAAGGGGGAAGACTTTATGTAAACGGCCAAATAAGAGCCAATGCACTTGCTGGAAATAGTATTTTGCAATACAAACAATCTGGCGGAACTGTAATTATTGCTGCTAGAAATAGTGCAACGAGTGGTCTTCCAAATTTTCAGGTAGAAGGAGATGGTTCTGTGTTTAATATGTCTGGTGCAAACACTTCTTTAGTAATGAAAAGAGGAACGAATAATTCAGAAGATATGATCATTCGTCCAGAAAGCTATTTGGTAACAGGTGGAACTATTAAATTCTACGAAGAAGGTACAGGTTCAATTGAAACCATTGATTTAAATACAAATATCAGTTTAAATAATATTGAAGTAAATGGGGTAAATGCTACTAATTATGGTATTTGTAGAATGGTAATAAGTCCGTTAAACCTAATTGGAAATTTATTAATAAGGCCATTCGCAGTTTTTAATGCAAATAGCCTAGATGTAATTATTGGCGGCAATTTAATTAATCAAAATTCTTCTTCCATAGTAGGAGTAAATACTGGGTTTGGATATAATCCGGGTTCATTAAATCAAACTACAACCATTAATTCCACAACCAATAATCAATTAATAACAGGAGTTTTAGGTAATGTCACCAACTTTGGAAAATTAGTCGTTTCCAATTTTCCTGATACCTTAAGACTTTCTGCTAATACTGCAATAACAGTTAACAGTACATTTTCTATTATAAGTGGAGTAATAAATGATGGTGGAAATATAATTTCTGCTAAAGGAACAATTTTTAACTCTTCTCAGCATATAGGAACAGGATCTATTGAACTAAATGGTTCTGTTCTTCAAACTATTTCTGGAAACGGTTTAGGAAGGTTTGAAAATCTATCCATCAATAATGGTACAAGCGGCGGTATATCAAGTAATTCTTTTCAAATAGATGGAGTTTTAAATTTTATATCTAATGCTGTTTTAAATATTAATCAATTTAGATTAACGTTGACCAAAACCTCAACAGCGGCAGTTATTTCAACTGGCAATATATTAGGGTTTAGCAATTCCAGATTTATACAAACCTTTGGTTTGACTGGAGATTTAGGTGTTCAGAAATCCTATCCGGTTGGTGCAAATAATTTTGTATTTCCCTTGGGCGTTACAGGCAAATATACACCTGCTCAAATAGATGTTTTGGCTACCACCGCTATTGGTTCGGTAACTATTAAACCAGTAAATGCAAAACATCCACTTACTACAGATTTAGCAGCATTCAAAGAACTGGCTTATTATTGGATAACAAGCAAAACTGGTTTTGCAGGATTGAGCGCAAATATGAGTTATACTTATTTACAAGCAGATGTAAATGGTACAGAAGCTAATTATGACGATGGTCGTTTTTTATTAACCGACTGGACAAGCACAGGTGCAGTAAATACCACAACTAATGTAATCTCCTACTCTGCCGTTTCTTTCCTAGAAGGAGAATATACTGCAGGAGAACCATCGGAGTTTTCAACTTTAGTTTTCTATTACAGTAGAAACGAAAATTCTGGAGGAAATTGGAGTGACACTCTTACTTGGTCTACCGATAAAATTTTTCAACACTCAGGTGCTTTTGCAACTACAATTCCTACTGAAATTAATGGTGTAGTAATCGCAAATGGGCATACAGTGTCTATAACGAATGATAGTACTAAAGCTGCAACTCTTGCACTTTTAGGGAATTCAAGATTAGAAATTAATAATACTTCAACCGGTCATTCATTTTCTTTATTAAATGGAACAGGAACGTTAGTTTTAACATCAAACATTTTTCCAGCAGGAGATTTTTCTGAATTTGTTTCAGCAGCAGGTGGTACAGTTGAGTATTTAGGAAGTTATACTTTACCATCACAAGCTGATTATAATAATTTAAAATTTGTTGGCGCTGGTGTAAGATCTTTATCAGCCTCAAATTTAACCTTAAATGGAAATTTAACCATTGAAGGTACTTTATCCAATTCTTTATTTAATTCAACTATTACAGCTAGAAAAGATTGGATTAATAATGGAGTTTATAATTCAGGAACTGGAACGGTAAATTTTTCTTCTGCTAATCCGCAAAGTATTTCTGGAAGTTCAATAACTACTTTTCATGATATAAATATTTTAGGAGCAGGTATTAAAACATTGGGTATTTCTACCAATATGAAAGGTTCACTTAGTTTAGATGCAAATACTAATCTAGTAAGTAATGGACTTTTAAATATAACTTCAGATGCACTTAATACTGGAAGAGTAGCAGAACTACCAAGCACAGCTATTATAACTGGACAAATTAACGTTCAAAGGTTTATTCCTCAAATCATAACAGGGCCAAATGCTCCTAGAAGAAACAGAATGCTGTCTGTTCCAGTAAACACAGGGGCAAATTTTAATCTATTAGATTTGCAAGACGACATATTTATTTCTGGTCCCGACCCATTATTAAACGGTTTTGATCCGACTCCAAGAAACTCACATTCAATTTTTACTTATAATGAAAGTGCTGTTGGAAACTATAATTTAGGTTTTCAAGGAATTGCAACTACTTCTACCAATATTCCTATTACTACTGGATTGTTTGTATTAATAAGAGGAACTCGAGCCCAAGGAGCAGCTACTTATACACCTCCATTTGTAGATCCTGATCCCGTTACCATGGATTATACTGGAAATATTAACAGAGGAGATATCTCAGCTAATGTAACCTATACTGTAACTTCTGGTGGACTAAGCGAAGACGGTTACAACTTCGTTGGAAATCCTTATCCATCTCAAATTGATTGGTTGGCCACTGGTTTTACTAAAACGAATTTAGCAAATGCCGTTTACACTTACAATCCTACAATTAATTCCTATGCAACTTTTTTAAATGGAATTGGAACGAATGGTGGAACGCAATATATTGCAAGCGGACAAGCATTTTTTGTAAAAGCAATTGCAGCTAATCCAGAATTAGTATTTAGAGAAAATACAAAAGTTGCTAATGCACCAGCAAACTTTTTTAGAAACGCTAGCATTTCCAATTTATTAAAAATAAAATTGGTAGAATCTACAGTAAGTTCAGATGAAATGGCATTATCGTTTGATCCATTATTTTCGAACAATAAAAATAGTGCTGAAGATGCTGAAAAGCTATTAAATCCGGTTTTAAATATTTCTTCTTTTTCAAAAGATGGGGCGAAAATGGCAATCAATCAAATGTCAAGTATAAACAATGTAGATACCATCCCGCTTTCAATTAGTGGAAAGGCAGCAACTTATTCATTTGAATTTGATGGAATTACTAGTTTCACCGATGGTTCAGAATTAACTTTGAAAGATAATTTTTTAAATCAATCCTATAATTTAAATCAAATTCAAAACCTATCATTTACGATTACTAGTGATCCATTGTCCAAAGGTGATTCTCGATTTGCCATCATCAGAAAAAGTGGAAGCGTTTTACCTTTGAATTTTTTATCTTTCACAGGTAAAAAAGTAAACCGTACTGCACAATTGGTTTGGACTACAGCAAACGAAAAGAATAATCAAAAATTCATAATCGAACGTTTATCAGAAGGCAAAACCTTTATTGAGATTGGTGAAATTAATGTAAATGCAAAATTAAAACTTTCTGGAAAGTATAATTTTACAGATTCGAATCCTTTTATTGGAGATAATTATTACCGTTTAAAACAAATAGATTTCGACGGTAATTTTCAATATTCAAAAATCATATCCTTAGATTTCAACGAGCTTACTATTAAAAATGCAAAATGCTATCCGGTGCCAGCATCAGATATGATAAATGTGTATTTGGATTCAAAAAACAAAGGTCAAATTTCTGTTCGTATGATAAGTTCAATGGGAGTGATTGTAAATGAGACTATTCAAAATTTGGAAGAAGGAGACAATACCCTTAGTTTTCCAATCTTAGAATTAACCAAAGGAATTTATTCTTTAGAATTAATAATTGAAAATCAACCAACGAAACAATTAAGATTTTTGAAATTGTAATTGGGTAATTAAAGCATTATCTTTTTGTTTGTGATTAAATGACTTTGCGCTCTTAAAAGTTTTTTTTTCCTTGCGAACCTTTCGAATCCTTTGCGCTCTTTGCGTTAATTTTATGAACGTTGTGTTAAAAAAATTTTGGATTTTTGCCATTTGGTCGGTTGTGATTATTCGCTGCATGTTTAGGTTTAGATTCTTCGTTATTCTTGTAGTGGTCTATAGGAGGAGATTCTTCGCTACACTCAGAATTACAAAGGGAAGAGATTCTTAACTGGGTAAAGAATGATAGGAGGAAACTATTTAATGAATCTTGATTAAATGACTTTGCGCTCTTTAAAGTTTTTTTCCCTTGCGAACCTTGTGAATTCTTTGCGCTCTTTGCGTTAATTTTTATGGACGTTGTGTTGAAAAAATCTTAGCGCTTCGCCATTTGGTCGGATTAAATTCTTCGCTGTGCTTAGAAAGTCAGGATGATTGTGCTTATAATGATAGGAAGGAATAGATTTTTAGCTTTCACTATTGGAATTATTCCCACCCTGCGCTCAGGATATCAGGAAACTTTGCGCTCCTTACGTTTTTTCTTTAAAGACTTTGCTTTGTACCTTGCGAACCATGCATTTAAATATTCAAAGACTTGACCATAATTTTAGTAAAAACCACTCAATAAGCACCCAGACCCATATAAATACCGATTAATCACCCTGAAAACCTAATCGAAATTTTCCTTTCTTTTTAAGAATCAAATTCCTATATTTGCAGCCCAAACAAATTTTGGGTTAAATAAACAAAACAACGATTAAATGAAAAATTACGAGTCAGTAATCATTCTTACCCCGTTGTTGTCGGAAGAGCAAGTGAAAGAGGTAACCGCCAAATTCAGAAAAACTCTAACTGACAACGGAGCCGAGATTGTCCATGAAGACAATTGGGGTTTGAAGAAGCTTGCGTACAACATTCAGAAAAAAACGACTGGTTTCTACCATCTAACTGAATTTAAAGCGCCCGGCACATTAATTAGTAAATTGGAAGTAGACTACAAACGAGATGAGCGTGTTATGCGTTTTTTGACCGTTTCTCTCGACAAACATGCTACATCGTACAACGAGCGTAAGCGTAATGGAACACTTGCTCCATTGCCACCACGCGTGAAAAAGGAGGTTAAAGAATAATGGCTGATAAGAAAATTTCATACGTGACTGCTCCCAAGGTGGAGGATTCTCGTAAAAAATATTGCCGTTTTAAGAAAAATGGTATTCGTTACATCGATTACAAAGACGCAACTTTCTTGTTGAAATTTGTAAACGAACAAGGAAAGGTATTGCCAAGAAGATTGACCGGTACTTCACTAAAGTTTCAACGTAAAGTTGGGCAAGCGATAAAACGCGCTAGACATATTGGTATTTTGCCATACGTTACAGATTCATTAAAATAGGAGGACGACAAAATGGAAATCATATTAAAACAAGATCTGAAGCACGTAGGTGAAAAAGACGAAATCGTAAAGGTGAAAGCTGGATTCGGGCGTAATTATTTAATTCCTCAAGGATTAGGTATCATCGCTACGGAATCTAATAAAAAAGTTCTTGCAGAAAACATCAAACAAGCTGCTTTCAAACAAGATAAAATTAAGAAAATGGCTGAGGTGATTGCAGAAGGATTAAAAGATGTAACATTAACCATTGGCGCTAAAGCTGGTGAAAGTGGAAAAATCTTTGGGGCTGTAAATACACTTCAAGTAGCAGAAGCTATCAAGAAATTAGGTTTCGAGGTAGACAGACGCAAAATTACTTTTGAAACAGATGTTAAATTTATCGGTTCGTATGTTGCGAATTTGAATTTACACAAAGAAGTAAAAGTTCAATTGCCTTTTGAGGTAGTTGCTGAGTAATATTTTTTTAAGTTTTAAAAAGGTGCTTCCATTTTTGGTTGCACCTTTTTTTTTGATTCAAATTCTGTATTCTTACACAGAATATCCTATCTATTGATGAAGAAATTTTTTCGTTTTGTTTTGAAATCTATTCTTTGGTTTTTTGCCATCACTATTCTCTGGGTGGTAATTTATCGTTTTGTGCCGCCTCCAATTACTTATTTGATGGTAGAGCGTTTAGTAATTCAAACTTTTGGATCAGATGATATTCGATTTAAAAAAGATTGGGAAAAACTGGACAATATTTCTGACAATTTGAAAAAGGCAGCGATTGCAGCAGAAGATGCCCATTTTTTCGAGCATCATGGTTTTGATTTTGAAGCTATAGAAAAAGCAATGGAAAAAAATAAACGAAGAAAGAAAACGATAGGAGCAAGTACCATTTCTCAGCAGGTAGCGAAAAATGTTTTTCTTTGGCCCGGTAGATCTTGGCTTAGGAAAGGTTTTGAAGTTTATTTTACCACATTAATAGAACTCATCTGGAATAAAAAAAGAATTTTGGAAGTCTATCTTAATATAATAGAAATGGGAAATGGAATATATGGTGCAGAAGCAGCTTCTCAGTTTTATTATAAAAAAAGTGCAAAGAATTTAAGCAAATTGGAAGCGGCTAGTATTGCAGCGATTTTCCCAAATCCAAGATATTGGAACCCTACAAAATCTGCAGGTTTTGTAGCAAAAAAGAAACAATGGATTCTACGCAATATGCGTGCAATGCCACCTTTACCTTTCTAATCTAAAGTAATTAATGGCAAAGCTGATGAAAAATAATCTTTATGCCAACTTCTAATAATTGGTAATTCCCAATTTGTAGCAAGCTCTAATTTAGTATTCACTAAATTATTAAAAACAATAGTTTCTTGATTGACAATGCCAGCTTTTATCAATTTTTCAAATTCTGAAGCAGATACAGAATCAACTTTATAATCCAATTTATAAGCAATATGCAATCGGTCAAAAAGATCAATATGATAATCTTTTTCTATTTCCTTTATAAAATTTACAGATTTATCTATTGAGCAACCACTTGCACCAGCTTGACTTTCATCAACCATTAAAACAATAAAACGATTGTAGTTTATAAATGCTGTGGCCAGTAATTGCTGATTATGAGCAGTCCAATTTTCTGTGAAATGAGCCAATTTATTTTCTATTTCTAAGGTCTCATCAGTGCTTAATTCTCGGTTACTTTGGTAAATCCAAACTCGAGCATTATTGCGCATTCGCTGAATTTTTTCTGTATTTGTCATTTTATTATTTAATTCCATTGGCTCTCACAGTTATTTCTGCAATATCCAATACTTCTACTTCTGCTTCTTTTTCAAAGTGCTTTACACCGTCTCGTAGCATAGTCATGCAAAAAGGACAACCAGCAGCTATTATATCTGGTTTTATGGATAGTGCTTCCTCTACTCTTTCAATGTTTACATCTTTGTTTCCTTTTTCAGGTTCTTTAAACATTTGCGCTCCGCCAGCACCACAGCAAAGTCCATTTGCCTTACACCTTTTCATTTCTACCAATTCTGAATCTAAAATTTCTAAAGCCGCTCTTGGTGCTTCATAAATATTGTTTCCACGACCCAAATAACAAGGATCGTGAAAAGTTATTTTCTTTCCTTTAAATGTTTCTCCACCTTCTGCACGTAATTTCCCTTCGTCTATTAATTGCTGTATCAATTGAGAGTGATGTATAACTTCATAGTTTCCACCTAGTTCTGGATATTCATTTTTGATGGTATTGAAACAATGCGGACAACCCGTTACAATTTTTTTTATGTTATAAGCATTCAACGTTTGAATATTTGCAGTGGCTTGCATCTGAAATAAAAATTCATTTCCCGCGCGTTTGGCTGGATCACCTGTGCAGCTTTCTTCGGTGCCCAAAACCGCAAATTTAATTCCTACATGGTTTAAAATTTTAGCAATATCTCTGGTTATTTTCTGTGCACGCTCGTCAAAACTTCCAGCGCAACCTACCCAAAATAGTAATTCGGGTTGTTCGCCACTGGCGGCCAATTCGGCCATTGTTCTTACCATCATTTGCTATATTTTTTTTTATTGTTTTTTATTTTAGGAATTAGTATCAGCCCAATTTAGTCTATCGGCTGGCGAAAACTGCCATGGAGCACCGTTATTTTCTACATTATTAAACATGGCATTTAAGCTTTGTGGAGATTTAGATTCTTCTAAAACCAAGTATCTTCTTAAATCTATTATTACTGCCAAAGGATCTAGATTGATTGGACAAGCTTCTGTACAAGCATTACAAGTTGTACAAGCCCATAATTCTTCAGGGCTTATATAGTCATGAAGCAAGGATTTAGAATCACTGAAATCTTTTCCATGCTTGTCTATATTTTTTCCTACCTCGGTGAGTCTGTCCCGCGTATCCATCAAAATTTTTCGAGGTGATAAGAGCTTTCCAGTCATATTTGCTGGACATTGAGAAGTACAACGACCACATTCTGTACAACTATAGGCATCCATCAAACTTTTCCAACTTAGATCTTGAACATCTTTTGCACCAAACCTAATGGGCGTTTCGCTTACTGGAGGTACAAAAGATGAATCCATCATCGCTTTCACTTCATTACTTACACTTTCTGGATTGGTAAATTCACCTCTTGGTTTTAAGTTAGAATAATAGGTAGCTGGAAAAGCCAATACAATATGGAAATGTTTGCTGTAAGGTAAATAGTTTAAGAAAGCCAAAATCCCAATTATATGAAACCACCAGCAAAATCTTTCAATGAATATAAGAGTTGAGATGGAAGAAGGAAGCCAGTTTGCTATGACAGAACTTATTGGGAATGAGCCATAAGGTGCATAATGATCAATGCCAGCTTGCTGGAGTCTAAGATCAGCAGCATTCATGGTGAGGAAAGCCGACATCAATAAAATTTCAATAATTAAAATATAGTTGGCATCTGATTTAGGCCAAGAAGTCATTTCTACGCCAGAGAATCTTTTTAATTTTAATATATTTCTTCTAGCTAAAAAAACTACACAAACGGCAAATACACCAAAAGCAAGCCATTCAAAAGATGCAATTAAGAAGTTGTAAAAACCGCCAAGAAAAGATCCAAAAACTCGATGGGTTCCGAATATTCCATCAATCATAATCTCTAAAACTTCGATATTAATGATTAAAAAACCTGCATAGATCACAAAATGCATGATTCCAGGTATAGGTCTAAGAATCATTTTTGTTTGTCCGAAAGCAATTTTCAACACCGTCATCCAGCGTTCGGAAGGATTATCTGATCGGTTTATAGGAATTCCGAGCAAAATATTTCTTCTCACTTTCATGGCATTTTGTGCAAAAAACCAAGCCCCAGCACCCAAAAACAAAATAAAAATCAATTGCGACATATAAATTATCAGATTGAACAATAGCGAATGTAAAGTATTTAGAACAAAACTGACCTCAAGAATTTGAAATTAGAATTAACCTAAATAAAATTGAAATACATGATTTTTAAAATTTTGTTTTGATAAATAGAAAATCCCCTTACATTTGCAGCCCGTTGCAATGGCGATGGAATTTAAATTTTGAGTTGATTAAAATTGAAATAAAAAATCTAAACTGAAAAGTTTATCCTATTATTTTCTAAATCTAATCAATAAAAAACGGTGATATAGCTCAGTTGGTAGAGCAAAGGACTGAAAATCCTTGTGTCCCTGGTTCGAACCCAGGTATCACCACCCAACGAGACCGCTTCGGAATTCCGGGCGGTTTTTTTGTTTTAAAGGAATTGCAAATATAGAATATCTGGATATTAAGGTTTTAGAAAACGATGAACTTCCTGCGTTCTGGATAATTCTCGATTGTTGGTGATAATTTTATTTTTCACAAAAAAAATATAGCAGATAGCCAGAATAAACGCCCAAATCATTTTTGTTTCGAATGAATTTAATAGGCTAAATTCTTTGTTGGCTTTCTAAATGACATTCTTATTTTTATTAAATCATCAAATCTATTAAGACTTTCTCCTAAAAATTAATACAATATTATTAAAACAATTTACAGCAAATTAAAATTTGGCAATTCCAAATACTCGCCTTATTTTTGCCGTCCTTCAAAAAAGGTTATAAACAAAACAAATTCATATGGAGTTTTTACAAAACAATTTAATTTATCTAATTCCTTTATTCGGTGTGTTGGGATTAATCCTGACTGCTACTCGTTCTGCATGGGTTACTAAGCAAGATGCTGGCGATGGCAATATGGCTGAACTTGCTGGATATATTGCAGATGGTGCAATGGCTTTTTTGAAAGCTGAATGGAAGGTTTTAACTTATTTTGTCATTATTGCAGGTATTTTATTGGCTTGGTCTGGAACCATGACTGGTACAGCAGATAATCCAATTCATTCGAGCCCAATAATCGCTGTAGCATTTATTATTGGTGCAGTATTTTCTGCCACAGCAGGTTATATAGGAATGCGTATCGCTACTAAAGCAAATGTGAGAACTACTCAGGCGGCTAGAACAAGTTTAGCAAAAGCTTTGCAAGTTTCTTTTACTGGAGGTACGGTAATGGGATTTGGAGTGGCTGGATTAGCGATTTTTGGTTTAGGAGGTTTGTTTATTATATTATATAAAATATTTGTTCCCGCTGGTGCATTGGCATCTGGAATCGAAATGAAACAAACGATTGAAGTACTGGCTGGTTTCTCTTTGGGAGCAGAAAGTATAGCATTGTTTGCTCGCGTTGGTGGTGGAATTTATACCAAAGCTGCCGATGTTGGTGCAGATTTAGTTGGAAAAGTTGAAGCTGGAATTCCAGAAGATGATGTTAGAAACCCTGCAACTATTGCAGATAACGTAGGGGATAATGTGGGTGATGTGGCTGGAATGGGTGCAGATTTATTCGGTTCATATGTGGCTACTATTCTAGCAACGATGGTTTTAGGTCAAGAAATTACATCTGTTGATAAATTTGGAGGAATGGCTCCTATACTTTTACCGATGCTAATAGCTGGTCTAGGTTTAGTTTTCTCTATTATCTCTTCTTATTTTGTTAAAATAAAAAATGAAACGGATAGCGTTCAAAATGCTTTAAACATTGGAAATTGGCTTTCGATAGCTTTGACAGCCGTTGCATCTTATTTTGCAGTAGCTTGGATGCTACCAGAAACGATGAGCATGAGAGGTTTTGAGTTTACTTCAATTGCTGTGTTTTATAGTATTATTGTAGGTTTAGTGGTTGGAACATTGATGAGTTTAATTACAGAATATTACACTGCAATGGGAAAACGTCCGGTTGATTCTATTGTTCAACAATCATCAACTGGTCACGCTACTAATATTATTGGAGGATTATCTGTAGGAATGGAATCTACAGTTTTACCAATTTTAGTATTAGCAGCGGGTATTTATGGTTCTTATTATTTTGCTGGATTTTATGGAGTGGCAATAGCTGCTGCTGGAATGATGGCAACTACGGCCATGCAATTGGCTATTGATGCTTTCGGACCAATAGCTGATAACGCAGGTGGAATAGCAGAGATGAGTGGTTTACCAAAAGAAGTTCGCGAGCGAACTGATAATTTAGATGCTGTAGGAAATACAACTGCTGCCACCGGAAAAGGATTTGCAATTGCTTCTGCTGCTTTAACTTCTTTGGCTTTATTTGCAGCATTTGCTGGAATCAGTGGAATTACTTCTATTGATATTTACAAAGCGAATGTGCTTGCTGGATTATTTGTTGGAGGTATGATTCCTTTTATCTTTTCGGCATTATGTATTTCAGCAGTTGGGCGTGCAGCGATGGCAATGGTTCAAGAAGTGCGTAGACAATTCAAAGAAATTCCAGGAATTATGGAATACAAAGCAAAACCCGAATACGAAAAGTGTGTGGCAATTTCTACAGAAGCATCTATACGTGAGATGGTTGCGCCAGGTGCTATTGCATTATTAGTTCCTTTGATTGTTGGTTTTACATTTGGGCCAGAAGTTCTAGGAGGTTTATTGGCTGGTGTAACTGTTTCAGGAGTATTGATGGGAATTTTCCAATCCAATGCTGGAGGAGCATGGGACAATGCAAAAAAATCTTTTGAAAAAGGAGTTATGATCAATGGTAAAATGGAATATAAAGGTTCTGAGCCTCACAAAGCTTCTGTAACTGGAGATACTGTTGGAGATCCATTTAAAGATACTTCCGGACCGTCTATGAATATTTTAATTAAGCTAATGTCAATTGTAGCATTGATAATTGCACCTCATATTGCTGTTCGCGGTGTAGAAAATTCAGATAAAGTAATTCAAGAAAAAAGAATTGAAATCGTTAAAACAATAGATTCCTTAGGAATGGTAAAAGTAGATACCACAATTAATACTACAGAAACCATTTCAAGATAAAATACAATTACAACTATACTATTTTAAGAAAAGCCGTTAAGAAATTAACGGTTTTTTTTATGCCAATAAAATTTTAAAGTTACCACACATGCAAAAATTAAAATCTTTTTTATTTATTTTTTATGGGATCTCTAAACAGGTTAAGTTTCATAAGCTTTTCTTATTATTATATAAATTGTGTTAGGGATGATAAATTTACTTTTGTTCAGAAAAAAAATAATATTTTGAATTGTATACCTATTGATTTTTTGAATGCTAAATCGTAAAAATTATAAAGTTTGTTTATTGAAAATTAAATTTTTTTTATCAATTATTTTTTCACTTTTTTAATGATGATGGTTAAAAAATAATTTAGACGTTGTTTCTGGCTCTCCTCAATGTCCTTTTATCATCAAATTCCTGAAATAATAAGTTAATTGAATTCTTTAAAAAAAAGATCCTAACCTTTTTGGGGACTATCCAGAACGCAAGAAGTTTGTCCACTTCATTCAAAGAGAAAGTTTTCTGACAACTAGCTTCAAAGCAAACTCAATTTAAAATAATGATAAAACTTAAGGAGTTTTTTAAAAAATCTAAATTATTTAAGAGAAAAAACCTAAACTCTGGTTCAATATTTTAAAACTCTGATTTTTTGTTTAGGTTTGGAATCGGATGAATCAATCTTTCCTTAACATTTAATTAAATTTAAACTATGCTTTATAAAAAATCGATGGACGTGTTGATGCGCGAATCGAAGGATGAAACGGGTCTTAAACGGACTTTAACTGCAACGAATCTAGTTATGCTGGGTGTGGGAGCCATAATTGGAGCTGGAATTTTCGTACTTACTGGTGCAGCTGCTTCCTTACATGCTGGGCCTGCAGTAGTTTTATCGTTTGTAGCTGCTGGTATCGCTTGTGCTTTTGCTGGTTTGTGTTATTCAGAATTTGCTTCTATGATTCCGATTTCTGGATCGGCTTACACCTATGCTTATGCTACTTTAGGTGAATTTATTGCATGGATTATAGGTTGGGATTTAATTTTGGAATATTTATTTGGTGCAGCTACAGTTGCTGTAGGCTGGAGCGGATATGTAGTAAGTTTTCTAGCCGATTTTGGTCTTCAAATACCGACGAATCTTTCGACTTCGCCTTTTATTTATGATAATGCAACAAGCAATTTCACCAGAACAGGAGCTTTGTTGAATTTTCCAGCCATGTTCATTATTGCCATGATGACTACTTTGCTGGTAATCGGAATTAGTGAATCTGCGAAGTTTAATAATGTGATCGTGATCGTAAAAGTGATTGTGATTCTTTTATTTATTGGTTTTGGTTTTAGTTATATAGATACTAATAACTGGGTTCCATTTATTCCTGAAAACACTGGAGTGAATGGACAATTCGGGATTAGTGGAATTATGCGTGGTGCTGCTGTTATTTTCTTTGCTTACATCGGTTTTGATGCAGTTTCTACTGCCGCACAGGAAGCGGTAAATCCGCAAAGAGATATGCCAAAAGGTATGCTGGGTTCTTTGGCAGTCTGTACTATTCTGTATATTTTAGTGGGTTTGGTCATGACCGGAATTGTTCCTTATAAGCAATTGAATGATCCTGCTCCTATTGCAATTGCAATTAATGCTGCTGGCGATGGTTTAGCTTGGCTTCGAACTCCAATTAAAATTGGTGCCATTGCAGGTTTGAGTTCTGTGATTTTGGTTATGCTTTTAGGTCAGCCAAGAATATTTTATGCAATGAGTAAAGATGGATTATTGCCTGCTTCTTTTAGCAAAATTCATCCAAAATATAAAACTCCGTATATTACAACTATCATTACTGGTTGTGTTGCTATGGTAGTAGCTGGTTTATTTCCAATTGGTTTATTGGGCGAGTTGGTAAGTATTGGAACTTTACTAGCCTTTGTAATTGTTTGCGGTGGAATTTTGGTTTTACGCTATACTAGTCCAGAATTAGTTCGCCCTTTTAAAACTCCATTATTTCCATTTGTACCTATTATGGGAATGCTAACTTCTTTATATTTAATGGCCAATTTGCCTTGGCATACTTGGGAACGTCTAATAATTTGGATGGCTTTAGGAATTGTTATTTATTTCGCATATAGCAAACATCACAGCAAAGTGAGAAAAGGTCTGCAATAACAATTATGTAGATTAACTTATAAAACCCGTTTGGCAATTATGCTGAGGGGGTTTTTGTTTTATTTAAAAGTTAAAGAAAAAATTTCTTTCATGAAAGAGTCTGTTTTCTCTATGCTTTTGTAAACGTTAAGCGATTATCTTTGCCAAATGTTTAAAAACAAAACATTGTTGGTTTTGGCATTGGTAATGGTGATCAATGCACTCGGTTTCGGTATTATTATTCCTTTAATTTATCCATTTGCAAAGCAATTCGGTATCGGACCTCAAGGTATTGGATTTCTAATTGCAAGTTTTTCTATAGCACAATTTATAGCTACACCCATTTTAGGAAGTCTTTCCGACAAATATGGAAGAAGACCTGTTTTAGTTATTTGTCTAATGGGAACTGCTGTTTCTTTTTTAGTTTTTGCGTCTGCTATTAATGCTGCTATGCTTTTTGCTGCAAGAATTTTGGATGGTATCACAGGTGGAAGTATTTCTGTAGCTCAGGCCGTAATTGCAGACAGCACTAGTCCAGCAGAACGAGCAAAAGCATTTGGACTGCTTGGCGCATCTTTTAGTTTTGGATTTTTAATTGGACCAGCAATAGGAGGTTTACTTAGCACCATAAATATGGCAGCTCCTTTTTATTTTGCAGCAGCATTAGCAGCCTTGGGTGCTTTTATCACTTGGTTTTTCTTAAAAGAATCTAATAAAAGAGTTGGAGATGTTTCCAAAGTACCTTTTAAAATTGTGAATTTTAAAGAATTAATAGAAACCTTAAAAAAACCAGTAGTAGGCATTCTTATGGCAACAGGATTTTTGCTTGCTTGTGCTCAATTCTGCATGATTGTAGGATTTCAGACCTATAATTTCGATGTTCTAAAATTAAATCCAAAGGAGATCGGATTATTTTTTGCGGGTTTTGCTTTGACTGGTATCATTATGCAATTGGGATTAATTAGGGTGATTACAACTATTTTTCCTTCCAAAATTAAAATTTTGTATATCTCATTACCGATTTCCTCATTAGCATTATTAGCTGTTGCATTTACAGATTCTTTTATTCCATTTCTTTGTTGCATAGTAGTTTACGGATTATTTATTGCATTAAGAGACCCCATGCTCAATTCTTTATTAACAGAAACTTCCAAAGATGAAGAACAAGGTAAATTGTTAGGTATAAACCAATCTTTTCTATCTATTGGACAAATAGTAGGTCCGTTAGTTGCTGGGGTAATAGCTTCCCGTTCTGTTCACGCTATTTTTGTTGCATCAGCTACCTTTATTTTATTTGCCATAGTTGTATTGAGCCGATTAGGATTTCATACAAAACCAGTTTCAGAATCATCTATTTTAATATAAAAAAATATGAACTTTTCTTTTAAAGAAATATTATCAATTACTATGATCCTGTTTGCGATTATTGATATTTTGGGAGCCATTCCAGTTATTATTCAATTGCGACAGAAAGCTGGTAAAATAGAATCAGAACAAGCCTCCATTACTTCTTTATTTTTGATGGTTGTATTTTTATTTATTGGAGAACAAATGCTTTCTGTAATAGGAATAGATGTAGCATCATTTGCAATTGCTGGCTCCATTGTGATTTTCTTTATTGCGATGGAAATGGTTTTAGGAATAAATTTATTCAAAGAAGAAATGCCCGAAACAGTTTCTATCGTTCCATTAGCTTTTCCACTTATTGCTGGTGCAGGTACGATGACGACTTTATTGTCGCTGAAATCTGAGTACGCAACCGAAAATATCATCGTTGGAATCATCATTAACACCATTTTTGTGTATGCAGTATTGAAAAATGTTCAACGTTTAGAAGCTTTATTTGGTCGAACAGGAATCAATATTATTAGAAAAACGTTTGGTGTTATTTTATTAGCAATCGCTATTAAATTATTCAGGTCGAATACCGGTTTTTAGAATTTTGTTTTGGAAAATAGATAAATACAAATTGATTTTTTTTAAAATTCTAACGCAAGGTTTACAATGGATGCGCAAGGTTCGCAAAGAAAAAATCGAAGTTCTATTATTCTGTTTTTAGTGAAGTGCAAACATATTATGACGGGGAGGCAAAACCGAATGAGATTCTTCGTTGCACTCAGAAAAGCAAAAGAAAAGATTCTTAGCTAGGTTAACAACGACAGGAGGGAAGAAAATCCTTCGTAGGGTTATTGGGTGAGATTCTTTGTTGCACTCAGAAAAGCAAAGGGGTTTTTTAGCATAAAAAGAAGGTGATTCTCAGCATTGGGTTTGATTGAAGTGCAGGGTGAGATTCTTCGTTGCACTCAGAAAAGCAAGGGAAGAAATTCTTAGCTATGTTAAGAATGACAAAAGGGAAGAAATCCTACGTTGGGTTATTGGGTGAGATTCTTCGTTGCACTCAGAAAAGCAACGGAAGAAATTCTTAGCTAGGTTAAGAATGACAAAAGGGAAGAAATCCTTCGTTGGGTTATTAGGTGAGATTCTTCGTTGTACTCAGAAAAGCAAAGAAAGAGATTCGTAGCTAGGGTGAGAATGACAAAAGCATACTATTTAACGAATTCATATTAAATGACTTTGCGCTCTTAATTTTTTTTTTTCTTGCGCACCTTGCGAAACCTTTTGCGCTCCTTGCGTTTATTTTTATAGACTTTTTGTTAAAAAATTCTGGGGATTTGCCGTTCGGTTGGGTGAGATTCTTCGCTGCGCTCTGAATGATAAGGAGGAAGAGATTCTTCGCATGGTAAATATTGACGAGGAGGGTGAGATTCTTCGATTGAACTCTGAAATGACGAGGAGGGTGAGATTCTTCGTTGCACTCAGAAAAGCAAGGGGTTTTTCAACATAAAAAGAAGGTGATTCTCAGCATTGGGTTTGATTGAAGTGAAGGGTGAGATTCTTCGTTGCACTCAGAATGACAAGGAAGCTGCGCTCAGAAT
>JBBQYA010000063.1:0-18001 GCA_038209155.1 Sphingobacteriales bacterium
GTTATAAAGGAAAACAAAATTAAAAATATTGAAGTAATTAATAAAGCCTTATCAGTAAATGAAAAATCGGTTTATCTTGAATTATGGGGAAGTAACCTAGCTACAAATGATAATATCATGAATTCACAATATAATGTTGAAGTTCCATCGCTTAATCTTTTTGATTTGTTGAACAAGGTTGAAAAACAAGATAAATTAATTCTAAAAGTTGACATCGAGGGTAGTGAATTAGATTTTTTCCCTTCATGTATAAAGGATCTTCCTTCCAATTGTGCAGTTTTTTTGGAAACTCATGATGGTTGGAATTCATTAAAAAGTATAAAGGAAACATTTATAGAACTAGGGTTCTCATTCGAGGTTCTCAGAGATAGAGGACTTTACATCGATTCCTTTGCACAAAGGATTATGAGTAATAAATAGATTTAATGTTTTTAGTAAAAGTATCCACTCCTTGGACTCATATTGATTATAATACGAGAATTCCAAAATCTGGAATTATTAATGATTATCATTTTGATTTTTCGGAGAAAGAAATTGAATGTGACTTCTGGATCATTTGGGGAGGAATAAAAGGATTTAGTGAACGTGCCATTTGTAATCTTGAAAACGTTATCTATTTAACAGATGAGGTTCATGACCAACGTTTTTACTTAAAGTCATTTATAAATCAATTTTCTCATGTTATCACTTGTAGAGAAGATATAAATCATAAATCAGTTATTGCTTCTCATGAACTAAATACATGGATGATTAAACATGATTTTGATTCTTTACTTTCACCAAACATCATTGAAAAATCTAAACAATTTTCTATAGTTAGTTCTGATCAAACTTGGCTTCCAGGGCATAAAAAGAGGTTTGCTTTTGTCAATAAAATGATTGGATATTTTGGTAATCGAGTAGAAGTTTTTGGAAGAGGATTTAATGAAGTTGAGGACAAATCAGTCGCACTTCTACCTTTTAAGTATTCATTAGCAATAGAAAATAGTGTTAAAAAAGGGTATTTTACAGAAAAACTAAGCGATTGTTTTTTGACTCATACCATGCCTATTTATTACGGTTGTCCAGATATTAATCGTTATTTCGATAAAAGTTCAATGCTAATAATAGATATTAATAATTTTGAACAAAGCAGGGATTCAATAGAACAACTTTTAGAAGAAGATCCTTATAATTTAAGGTTAGATTCAATAATAGCATCAAAAATAAAATATCTTAATCAATACCATATTTTCAATGCTTTAACAACTCTATTAGAAAAATTTATTCCCAAAACAATTAAAAAGGAACGAATAATAATAAAATCTGAGTCTCAATTTAATAATGGATATAAAATAAATAGTCTTTTAAATAAATTGTATTATAAATTAAATATTCCTTCAAATCTTCGATTTGAGATAGTTTTCAATCAAAGTAACCATATTGCCAATATTAGTACTAAAAAAATTGAATAGAAAAACAATTAAAGAATTCAATTATTTATCTCAAAAACTTGGAATTTTTTCAGCTTTGTTTTTTGTTTTTTTTAAAATTAAACTTTGGATAAAATCTTTTTTAAAATCTCTTGGTTTTTATAGCTCTTCAAAAATTCTTGAAAAGATTTATAATTCATTAGCATGGATTGATTTAAAACCAATAGAAATCCAGAATTTAACTTTATTGTCTATTTCAAGTAATTTTAGCAAATACTCAAATTTCTATTTAAGAGAAAAAAGCAGTGATTTAAAAGTTTTTAATCAAATATTTGTTACAGAGGAATATAAGCCATTTATAAGTTTTATTAATAATAATTTAAAAGATAAGGTTGGTTTAATAATAGATTGTGGCGCAAATATTGGTTTTAGTGCGATCTATTTTAACTTCTTTTTTCCTAAAGCTCGATTAATTTTAGTAGAGCCATTTTTCGAAAATTTTGAGTTGGCAAAGTTAAATTGCAATGCTGCTAGAATAGAAAATTATGAAATTATTCAAGCAGGTATTTCTGATACGAGTGAATCTTTCGAGTTCAATTCCAATTTTCGTGATTCGCTTCAATGGTCAATATCTTTGACGAAGTCCCACGCTGGTAACATTAAAGGCTTATCCATTTTAAATTTGCTTCTTGAACAAAATGCTGAGGTGGATATTTTAAAAATTGATATTGAAGGTGGAGAAGTAATCATTTTTCAAAATAATGAATATTCTTCTGCTTGGCTTAAGTTAGTAAAATGTCTTGTTATAGAAATTCATGATGAGTTTGGAATAAGAGATTCAATAAATAAAGCATTACTTTCAAATAATTTTTTATTTTTTAATTCTAATGAACTAACCATTGCAATTCGGAAAGATTGTATAATATCAAAAGATGCTTGATACTAATTTATTTATTACAGTATTAATGCCAGTTTATAATTCCGAAGATTTTGTTAATGATGCCATAAAAAGTGTTTTAAATCAATCATTCACTAATTTTGAACTATTAATTTATGATGATTGTTCTACTGATAATTCATTAACAATAATTCATTCTTTTATTGATCCAAGAATCAAAGTATTTACGAAAGAAAAAAATAATGGATATACAGATAGTTTAATTCAGGGAGTAAAAAGAGCAAGAGGAAAATATATTGCAAGAATGGATAGTGATGATTTTTGTTATCCTGAAAGGTTTGAAACTCAATTAAGAATATTAGAATCAAATCCTAACATAGGAATAATTGGATCTGCAATAGATGTTCTGAAAAATGAATCAGTAATTGATAAATGGATTTATCCAGCTAATGATGATGATATAAAAATGCATCTTTTAATAAACTCTCCTTTTGCTCATCCATCAGTGATGATCAGAAGAAGTATTTTAATAGAAAATAATCTAAACTATGATCTATCCTATGAACCTTGTGAAGATTATAAATTATGGACTGAAATTCTAAAGCATTCCGAAGGAAGAAATGTAAGCAAACCGCTTATGCAATATAGATTGCATCCTAAACAAACAATTAATCTGAAAAAAGATGCTTTAATTCAAAAATCTAATAAGGTCAGAGGAGAAATTCTATTTTCTATTTTTAATAAAAATTTTAGCAATCCTGAAATTGAAACACACTATTCTTTCTTTAATGATTGGAATAGCATAAACGATTTAGACAAATTGTATCAGAAACAGAATTGGAGAAAAAAATTGAAAACCCTATTTAAAAATTCTCAATTTCAAGAGCTTGGAATCGATTTGGTTGAGAAATATTGGTTTTTGAGTTTAAAAAGACTGACAAAATTTAATCCAAAAATTATTCACTATTTCATTTCAAGTTCAAAATCTTTTCATTTTGATAGCTTTGATAAGCTAAAATTCATTTTTAAATGCTTGACTTTTTACAAAGTAAAATTAAAATAATAATTTGTTAAGAATTGCATTTATAACCTATGAGTTCCCTCCAGAAACTGGAAAAGGAGGGATAGGAACATATACTTATGAATTAATCAATCTTCTTGCATCAAAAGAAGTAGATTTAACTGTATTTTCTGCGAGTTTAAAAAGATCAGATTCTTTAAAAACAATTAACTGTACAATTAATTACGTAAAATGTAAGGAATCTAAAGATTTTACAGAAACAGTTTTTGATGTTTTTTATAAATATCATTTTTTAAATCCATTTGACATCATTGAATGCCCTGAAATTAATCACAACGCAATTGACATAAAACAAAAATTACCTAATCTTTCGCTTATAGTCAGATTGCATGCAGGAAACCATTTAGTTGAATCGTTAAAAAAAAAATATATACCCTTTACAGCAAAAATCAGATTTGTTTTAGGATCTCTAAGACGATTCAAGTGGAATTTGGGATATTGGAAACAGTATAATTATCTACTAGATCAAGAATACAAATTTACTCTTATGGCCGATGGTATATCTGTACCCTCTCAAACAATGAAACGATGGGCAAAAGATAATTGGAAAATATCTGATGAATTAATAGAAGTTATTCCTAATCCATTTACTCCATCTGTAGATTTATTAAATTTACCTATCAAAGAAGAAATAAAATCAGTAACTGTAATGTTTTTAGGAAGACTTAATGTGCTTAAAGGTCTTGTAAATCTAACATTAGCTATGGTGAAAATTCTAGGTAATTATCCTGATTGTAAACTAATTATTGTGGGACAAGATGGACCAAGTGTGGACATAAACTTAACAATGAAGGAATGGATAAAAAGCAAATTGCAAAAAAATGATAACCAACTTTTTTTTAAACCCGATTTTGATCATGAAGATTTAGCAAGTTATTTATCAGAAGCTGACATAATTCTAATACCAAGTTTATTTGAAAGTTTTTCTTATGTCTGCGCTGAGGCTATGGCAGCAGGTAAGGCAGTAATAGGAAGTTTAAATAGTGGAATGGTTGATATAATTGAAAATAACAAATCAGGAATACTTATTGATCCAAACAACGTTAATGAAATATTTAATGCAGTAAAAAAATTAATTGAAGATAAAAACTTAAGGAAAGAAATTTCAACAAACGCTAGAAGAGAGATTTTAACTAAGTTTAATAGTAAAAGCTTGCGCGAGCAGTATATAAATTATTACAAAAGCAAGATTTGACAATTATGATTTTAAATTTTTCGATTTAATCTATTGTAATTTTTATCGTAATTTAAACTTAAATATTTTTTAAAAAAAACTTAACTTTTGAATTCTAAGATTAATCATCAAAAAAAAATTTTCTTTCTTCCAAATATTCTTGGTGGAGTAAGTAGTGTTCTTAAAAATTTAACCAATGAAAACGATTTAGTTATTTTAACTCAAAATGAAAAAACTAATTTGTTTGATACCCATAGTGAAGGTTTTTTTAAATGTGAGACTAAGATTTTTAATTATCAAACTTCGGAAAATCTCCATCATATCTGTAATCAACTCAGTAAATTCATCAAAAATAAATCAGATATAATTATTGTTAATGATTGGCTGGAATTGGAGATGTGTGCTCGTTTAGGAATAAATAATCCTATAGTTCAAATCATACATGGAAACTATGAATATTATTATTCATTAGCTAAAAACTATCAACAATCTATTAATAGATGGGTAGCAGTAAGCGAATTTATTGCAAATACTATTAAAGATTTAATTCCTGAAAGATCTGGTGATTCTATTTACATGCCAATTGGTGTTCAAGGATTTGAACCTGCTGAAAAACAAGTAAATGAAAAAATTACAATAATTTTTGTAGGAAGACTAACGGAGGATAAAGGATTTTTTGACCTTTTTAAAATCGATGACATCCTCAAGAAAAATGGAGTCAATGCCGAATGGACGATTGCTGGAGATAATTCAGAAGTTGAACAAGATTGTTTAAGAGAAAATTTTTCTTATTTAGGTAAAATCACTCATACTGAACTCAATTCCTTCAATAAGAAAAATAATTTTTTTATCCTGCCATCAAGAGCTGAGGGCTTTCCGGTTTCATTAATAGAAGCAATGAAATCTGGTCTTATTCCTTTAGTTAGCAATCTTAAAAGCGGAATTCCTGAAATTATACAAGACGGAGAAAATGGATTTGTTTTTGAAATTGGTGAATGTGAAAAGTATGCCGAAGCACTTATAAATTTTAATAACAAGACGTTCTCTTTTAATACAATAAGAAATAATGTATTAAGTTCAGTGAAAAATAAATTTACGTTGGAAGAACAAAGGAAAGTTTTTTTTAATCAAATAAACTCATTGAGTGGTTTTATATATAGTAGAAAAAAGTATAAAATTTTAGGAAGTAGAATGGATAAAAATTTCATACCCAATAAAATTGTTTACACGATTAGAAATATTAGAGATTTATTGAATGGAGTATAAAAGTTTAAATCCATTCCAAAAGATATAATATAAAATATTAGACTTTATTTAATTATATATAATAGTAACTTATATTTTGTTTCGATTAGCTATAGTAACTACCCATCCAATTCAATACAATGCACCTCTTTTTAGTATGCTTGCAAAGAGAGGAAAAATAGATATTCATGTTTTTTACACGTGGGGGCAAGTTCAAAAAAAGAAGCATGACCCTGGTTTTGGTAAATCAATTGAATGGGATATACCATTATTAGACGGTTACAATTATACATTTGTAAATAATGTGGCTAAAAATCCAGGCTCTCATCATTTCAAAGGAATAGATAATCCTAATTTGATTAATTTGATTCAAGAATGGAAGGCAGATGCAATTTTAGTTTATGGCTGGAGATTCAAAAGTCATTTAAAAGTTTTACGTTATTTTAAAGGAAAAATTTTAGTAATGTTTCGTGGAGATTCTACTTTGTTAGATCTTAAATTAAAATTCAGAGAGTTTATCAAATCTTTTTTTTTAAAAAGAATTTATCAATTTGTTGACATAGCTCTATATACTGGAACAAATAATAAAGAGTATTTTTTGAAATATGGACTAAACGATGATCAATTAGTTTTTGCACCACATGCTATAGACAATAATAGGTTTTCTAAAAATGAATCTAATTTAAATTTTGCTAAAGAAAAAAGAAATGAATTAGGAATTTCTGAAAATGATGTAGTTTTTTTATTTGCAGCCAAATTTGAGCATAAAAAAAACCCTAAATTATTATTAGAATCATTTGAAAAATTGAGATTAAAAAATTCTCATTTAATAATGGTCGGAAATGGAATTTTAGAAAAAAACTTAACAGCTATTTATAAACATAATCCTAATATTCATTTTATGGATTTTCAAAATCAATCTATAATGCCATCTATTTATCAAATGGCAGATGTATTTGTTTTACCTTCTCAAGGACCCCGAGAAACATGGGGTTTAGCAATAAATGAGGCAATGGCTTCATCTAAGGCAATACTTGCCAGTAATAAATGCGGAGCCACAATTGATTTAATTGAAGATGGATTCAACGGATATAAATTTACATATAACCATAAATTGGAATTTGAAAAAAAATTAATTCTTTTAAATTCTAATCCTTTTAAGTTAATCGAAATGGGGAACAGCTCCTTTTTAAAAATAAAAGAATGGAGTTTTAAAAATATTTGTGAATCAATTGAAAACGTTATTTATGTTAAAGTTCTACGCTACCACAAAAATTAAACATATATTATTGTGGATAAGATAATAGTTATTCTTCCTGTTTATAATGGTATGCAGTATTTAAAACAGAATATTGAGAGTGTTTTAAGCCAAACATATTCAAATTTCAAATTCTTCATTTTGGACGATTGTTCTACTGATGGAAGTTGGGAGTATTTATGTTCTGTAAATGATTCAAGAATAACCTTAATTCAGAATGATGTTAATAGAGGTCTATTTTTTAATTTAAATTATTTAATCAGCAATTCAAATGAAGAATTAATTAAGCTTTGGGCACAAGATGATATAATGTACGAAACTTGCTTGGATGAAACTGTTAAATTTCACAATAAATTCCAAGAAATAGGGTTTAGCTACTCAGACCGGCATATTATTGATGAAAAAGGGGAAGTTTGTAATACCCATCAAAATGTTGATCTGACACCTGAAGTTGTTCCTACTAAACTACATACTCAAATAGCATTTTTCGTGGGCTCTATCGCAGGTAATATTGCAAATGTCACTATCGTAAGAAATGCAATTGTAAAAGTTGGTTTGTTTAATGAAACTATGAAAATATCTGCAGATTTTGAGATGTGGGTTAGAATAGCTCAATATTTTCCAGTTGGGCATATCAAAAAACCTTTGATACAGTTAAGAAATCATAAAGATCAACTTAGTAGGCAGGAAGAATATTTTATCTTTCATATTAAAGAGGATATAGAAATATATAACTATCTAATTTCTTATATAGACGAAAAAGAGAGACTCATTGGAAGATATTATTTAAGAAACTATAAACTATTATTTTATTATACATTGATGGTGAAAGCATTGTTTAAAGGAAAATTTAGCACTTTTTATATATTCTTCGGTATTTTAAATAAGTTTGATAATATCTTTTTACTTAGTATGCTTTTTCTGAAAAATAGAATAATATTAAAAAAAAGGAATAGAGATTTCTATGTAAATAATACTAAATTTTATAAGGATTATGAAAAATAAAACATTTTTTTGTTTCAATTTATTCAGATTAAAAAATTTAGAAATTTTCAAATTAAACAATAAAATTTTCGTAGAAAATAAAGAAAAATCAAGCATATTGATAGTTGTTGTAAAAAAATATACTTTATTGCTTGAAGAAAGTTTCAAAACTTTGAATTTCTATATCTAAAAATTATTATAAAATAGTTTAAAAACCATTTGACTAATTGGCTAAATAAAAGTTTTCATGGTTAATAAAAGCGAATTTCAAACTGAAAATAAAATAAATCCTGTAGTACTATTCGTGACAGTACTAATCGGTATTTTATTGTCCTTATTTTCTCTCGACCCTTTGTTAGTTTTTATTAGCGTTATTTTTTTGCCTATTATTTATTTTTTTACTTTCAGAGATAATGAGCCTCAAGTCATTTTTATAGCTTTAATACTTTACTATTTCAGTATTTCTATTAAATTATTTTATGCTATGTTTTTTGGAAATTCTTTTGTAGAATATAGCGAAAGTTCATTAATTGAAGCTACCACCTATCTAGCTTATGTGGCTATGTTTTTTTTTATGTTGGGTATTTATATTTCTACAAAAAAAATTAAATTTTCAAAAAATAATAATATTTCTACTACCCTATTGCAGTATAATCCTAGAAGGATAGTAACTATATATATTGTAAGTTTAATTGTTTCATCTTTTATTAGAACGGTTTCTTCTAGCTGGGGTGGCTTTTACCAATTTGCAATTAATTTCGCCTATTTACATTATGGAATTTTGTTTATTTTGATTTCATATGCATATTATACAAATAGGAATGTTAGAATTACTATTATTTTGGTATTGTTTGAGATTGTTTTAAGCTTTTCTGGTTTTTTTTCAGGGTTTAAAGATTATTTATTAATAATTATCGCTTCTGTTCTTGCCTTCAAAATCCAATTAAATTTTAGACAAACCATACTTTTAGCTATTCTTTCTACAATTACAATTTACACAATAATTATTTGGACTGCCGTAAAACCAGAGTATCGTAAATTTTTAAGTGGTGGTGAAAGATCTCAACAAGTTGTTGTTGATAAGAGTGCAGCATTAGAGAAATTGGGAGAATTAGTTCTGGATTTTTCTTCTGAATCTTATAATTTCGAAGAAATATATTACTTTCTTGTAGATAGGATATCTTATACCGAATTTTTTTCTTTGTCCACGGAACAAGTTCCACAGTATATACCTCATGAGAACGGCAAATTATTAATAAGTGCAATTGATCATGTAATTACTCCAAGAATCCTAAACCCTAATAAAAAAGCAATCTATGATTCTGAAATGGTCAATAAGTATTCAGGGAGGGCTGTTTCAGGAGAAGCAGAGGGCACATCTTTTAGTCTTGGAATATTAGCAGAATTATATATAGATTTTGGACCCTATCTTATGCATTTGTTTACTTTTCTATTAGGGCTTTTAATGGGTTTTATCTATAAATATATAATAATGAATTCTTTAAATAAATTATGGGGCTCGGCATTAGTTATGCAATTGTTATTTTTATTTAATTGTAATGGAACACCTTCCAAAAAAGTTTTCGGTTATTTATTTATGTATTTCATTGTTTATTTGGTATTTAGATTTACCTTATTAAAAAGAATTGATAAATATTTGCGTGGTTCTTTTTTAGACAAATTATAATTACTATTTCATGTATATCCTTGGCTTAAATGCTTTTCATGGTGATTCATCTGCCTGTATTCTTAAAGATGGTATTGTACTCATAGCTATTGAGGAGGAGAGAATTCGAAGAGTGAAACATTGGGCAGGTTTCCCTATCGAGGCAATAAAATATTGCCTTAAGGATTGTGGTATAAGCATTTCTGATATTGATCATATTACTATATCAAAGGATCCGTCTGTAAACAAATTAAAAAAAGTTAAACATGCATTGCTTAATACAGTATTTTCTACGTCCATTTTACAGCGTGTGTTGAATGCTAGGAAAATAAATTCAGTAAAATCTATGCTTGCCTTTGGGTTAGGAATTGATGAAAATAAAATTCCTGCCATAATTCATAACGTTGAGCATCATCGTTCTCATTTAGCTTCTGCATTTTATGCATCTGGGTTTACTGATTCAGCTATTTTATCCATTGATGGTTTTGGGGATTTTACTTCTACGATGACAGCAATTGGCAAAAATGGTCAGATTAAAGTTTTGGATTCTGTTATTTACCCTCATTCATTAGGGATTTTTTATACGGCATTTACACAGTATTTGGGCTTTCCTAATTATGGTGATGAATACAAAATAATGGGCTTAGCACCTTATGGAAAAAATAAGTTTGACAAGGAATTAAGTGATGTTATTCGATTTACTGAAAATGGTTTCTTCGAATTGAATTTGGATTATTTTAATCATCACAAAGATGGTGTTAAAATGACTTGGGAAGATGGAGCTCCAGAAATAGGCTCAGTTTTTAGTCAAAAGATGATTGATGTTTTTGGACCATCCAGAACGAAAGATGAGCCCTTAACAGATTTCCATCGTGATTTAGCTACTTCAATACAATGCAAAACCGAAGAAATAATACTTCATATATTAAAAAACTTGCATTATGAAACTGGTTATACTAATCTTTGTATAGCAGGTGGTGTTGCTCAAAATAGTGTCGTAAATGGGAAAATTTTAGAAAAAACTAAGTTTTCAGCAGTTTATGTTCCACCTGCCGGACATGATGCTGGTACTGCAATTGGCTCAGCAATGTATTTATACCATCATACCTTAAAATTCCCTGTTGTAAAACCGATGCTTTCTGGTGCATTAGGAAGTAAGTTTTCTAGTGAAGAAATCGAAGTTTATTTAAATTCTGTAAATGCAAAATACGAAAAATTAGAGGACTCTATTATAGATCAACGAGTTACAGATTGTATAATTAATGGGGGAGTGATAGGTTGGTTTCAAGGTAGAGCTGAATTTGGCCCAAGAGCATTGGGTCATCGCTCCATTTTAGCTGATCCCCGAAGAGCAGATGCAAAAGAAATTCTTAATCTAAAAATAAAAAGGAGAGAATCTTTTAGACCTTTTGCTCCATCTATTTTAAAGGAATTCGTCAATGACTTTTTTGAAGGAGCAGATTCAGTCCCTTTTATGGAAAAAGTATATCCAATAAAAGAAGATAAAAAGGCAATTATACCTGCTGTAACACATGTAGATGGTACAGGAAGATTACAAACAGTAGATCAAGAAACAGAACCAAGATATCATTCATTGATCAAAGCTTTTTATGATAAAACAGGTGTTCCTGTTTTGTTAAATACTTCATTTAATGAAAATGAACCCATAGTTAATTCACCAGAAGATGCTTGGAAATGTTTTGATCGAACAAAAATGGATATGTTAGTTATCGATAATTATTTAGTGGAAAGAAAATAATTTCCAAAATGTCTAGAATATTAATTTTAACAGATTGGTATAGTCCAGGCTTTTTGGCAGGTGGTCCTATTCAATCTTGTGTAAATCTTGCAAACGCCTTAAACGATAAATTCCAAATTAATGTCCTAACTACTGATACTGACTTTAAACAGTCAAATAGTTATCCAAATATTGTTTCTAATCAATGGATTGATGTAAAAGGTGTTAGTGTATTCTATGCGAAGAAAAAAACACTTCCAAGATTATTTCCAATATACTTTTTAAGAAAATCATATGATATTGTTTATTTAAACAATATGTATTCTTGGCATTTCACACTCTTACCTTTGATTTTTAATCGATTAAATCTAATAAGACATTCTCAATTCATTCTGGCACCAAGGGGAATGCTAAGTTCTGGAAGCATACAGGTTAAAAATTTAAAAAAAATAGTTTTTCTTAAAATAGCTAAGATTTTTGGTATTTATAAAAAAATTACCTTTCATGCAACAAGTGAAGAAGAAAGGCTCGATATTTTGAAATATTTCCCTAAGGCAAATATTCAAACCATTTCGAATCTCCCGGGAAAATTACACCAAAACAAAGGTTTAATAAAAACTTCTAAAAATCTACGATTAATTTGTGTTTCTAGAACTTCCCCTGAAAAAAATATACATTTTTTAATTGAATTATTATTAAGGCTTCCAGTTGATTTTCTAATTGATTTAGATATATATGGTTTGATAAATGATCCTGAATATTATAATAAATGCAAATCTTTAGAAAAGAAATTGCCATTCGGAATAAAAGTTAATTATTGTAAACCATTACCTCATGATAAATTGATGGAAAAGTTTGCAGAATATCATTTCTTTATTTTGACCACAAAAGGTGAAAATTTCGGTCATGCTATTGCAGAAGCTTTAAGTGCAGGTTTGCCTGTCATTTTAAGTGATCGTACGCCATGGAGAAATTTACAAAATGAAAATGTAGGTTGGGATTTAAGCTTGGAAAATGATGATTTATTTATTTCAGTTCTTAAAGAAGTTTATGAAATGGAAAATATAGAATATCAAAATATGAAACTCTCTGCTTTAGATTTCTTTCAAAAAAGGAACAAAAGTGAAGAAATAATTATTAGGTATATGAATCTTTTTAATAATTCAATTAATAATAAAATTTAATTAGTATTTAAATTTTATTAATCTAATTCATCAATATTCTTTTAAATTATATTTTTTTTATTTTATAAAATTGTTAGTATAATTTATATCCCTGTTCAAAGCAAATAGAATTAAAATTGACAATTTCATATAAATTATTAAAGTCTAAATGAGTTATAATGATTACACTTTAAATAGTAAATCTTTAATTAAAAGATATACTCATAGAACTAGATATGGAGTCGGATTGCATTTATGTTTACATAATAGCCCAAAAACAATTTTAGATTACGGAACAGGTTCTGCACATATACTTTATGAGTTAAACAAAAGCGACGCAAATTTAGAAATATACGGATATGAGCCAATTCCTGAAATGTATTTAGAAGCTTGTAATGATGCTAAAGATTTTCCTAACATACATTTAGTGCAAAATGTTAATGAAATACCTATCCATTATTTTGATAAAGTAACTTGTTTTGAAGTTTTTGAACATCTAGATGAACACGATACTATTTATTCTTTAGAAAATTTTAAAACATTCCTAAAGCCACAAGGAGAAATTATTGTTTCTATTCCTATTGAGACAGGTTTTGCTAGTTTATGCAAAAACATAGTACGTTATATAATTGGTGCACCTCAGGATAAAAATTGGAAAAACATTTTAGATGCATTTCAAAATAAAAATATTCAAAGAGATTATTCAGATCAATACTTTGCTAGCCATGTTGGCTTTAATCATAAAAATTTAGAACAATATTTTATGAAATGTGGATTAAAAATAATTTCTCGATATTACTCCCCAATATCTAAATTTAAATTAGTTGTTAATTCTCAAATATTTTATAGACTTAAAGTGCTTTAGAACTTTTGCTAATTATCTAGAATTAACTCCAGAATGATTATCATCTTGTTTAATTGTTTTAGATTCTGAAAAAAATAGTAGTATGGCTCTTAAAATAAAAGAGTCTAGATTTAAAAAAAACTAATTTGATAGATAATTTCTTAATGAATAATAGGTCACCATTGGTAAGTGTTTTAATGACTGCCTATAATAGAGAAAAATTTATAGCTCAAGCTATTGAGAGTGTTTTACAATCAACATATAAAAATTTTGAACTAATAATTGTAGATGATGGATCTAAAGATTCTACATTACAAATAGCTAATAATTATTCAAAAAAAGATAACAGAATAATAATACATCAAAATAGTATTAATCTTGGTGATTATAATAATAGGAATAAGGCAGCTAGTTTAGCAAAGGGGGAATTATTAAAATATTTAGATTCTGACGATGTTATTTATCCTTCTTCAATCGAGATATTGGTAAATTATTATTTAATCTATCCAAATGTAGGTTTTATTTTTAGCGATTGTTTTATACAAGATAATGAAGCCCCTTTTCCAATATTATATTCACCACATGAGGCATATAAAATCAATTTTTTAAAAACACATTTGTTTTATGCTGGTCCTGGTGGTACTATAATACCGACTAAGGTTTTTAATGAAATTGGAGGTTTTTCAGGTAAGCGACATCTCGGCGACACAGAGCTTTGGCTAAAAATTTCCTTAAAATATCCTATTCTTAAAATTCAAGCTAGTTTAATATGGTGGCGAATTCACGAAAATCAAGAAGCTTCTTTGGAACAAACAAATCTTGAAATGATTGGAAATCGATATAGTTTAATGAAGCAATATATTGCTGAATCACCTTTAACAAAAGAGGAACAAATACTTTCAAAAAACATTATTGATAAAAATTTTGCAAGGCAAATTTTAAAATTACTTTTTATTGATTTAAAAATCTCTCAAGCAAATAGTTTATTAAAGTCAACTAATTTTAAAATTTATAAGCTTTTAAGAGCTTTTGATATTTCTAATAAAGTTAAAACAATTTTAAAACGGAATAATCTTTAATTTCTAAAATTTTTAATACAATTAAACTTACAAAATTTACATTTAAGAATTCAATGGGAGGAATATTCATTGATAAAAAAACAATATGGCATACGAAAGATTAGTACCAAATACAATAGAATGGGATCTGTATTATGGAAATCATAAAAGCAGATACGATTTTGCAATTAGTATTTTAAAGAATGGAAATTACAAGAAAGTTTTAGATGCAGCAACTGGAGTAGGATATGGTGCAAGTTTGATTGCTGAATATAGTGAATATAATGTTACGGCAATTGATAGAGACGCAATTGCATTAGAAATTGCCAAAGAAAAATTTGCAAAAAGTGGCGTACAATTTTTAAAAGATGACTGTGAAAAGTTCGATAACGTGAAACAATTTTCACCTTTTGATGCAATTATTAGTTTTGAAACTCTCGAACATTTACCAAATCCTGAAACATTTGTTTTAAATTGCTATAACAGCTTGCAAATAAATGGCTTACTTATAATTAGCACGCCAAACCAATCTGTATCAAGCCCAAGTGGTAAAATTGATTGGGAATTTCATGAGAAAGAATACACTGCAAACGAATTAAATCATTTACTTAAAAATAGTGGATTTGCTGACATAGTAATTTATGGCCAAGAATTAACAAGTATTGGAAAATTTAGAGAGCAAATGAGAGGGGAGTTAAATGTCTTAAATTCAAATCCATTTATTCGAATTGGTAAATGGTTTCAAAAAACCTTTAGAGGTACTAAATATCGTGCAATTTTGCCTGAAAAGCTTGAAGATTTTGTGTTTAATAAATATGAACAAATTAACGATATTGATCTTAAAGGAACTCAAGGTCCATTTGTATTAGTTGCTGTATGTAGAAAAGCTGAATTAAAATAATTCTTAATATTAAAATTTATTAGTTCTTCGGTAATTACAAATTGTGAAAGTATTTCAAGTTCTTAATTTTTTTCTTCCTCAGCAAACGGCAGGCACAGAAATCTATGTGTGGGCATTAAGTAAACAATTGCAAAAGAAAGGATTTGAAGTAAAAATCGTTATACCGAACTATGGAAAAGTTAATTCTGAAGACTATGTATATGATGAATTGCAAGTGCATAAGTTTGCAGAAACGTCCGTTGCTGATAGGGATTTAATTATGGGTTTTAAAGATTCGAACGGACTTGAATTTTTTAAGCAATACATTATAAAACAAAAACCAGATATAATTCATTTTCATGAAATAGCTGGAAGTAATGGTATTTCCTTAAAACATTTATTAGTTGCAAAAAGTAGTGGAGCCAAAATTATATTTACTTTTCACTTAGCTGGATACACTTGCAAAACAGGCACATTGCTTTATAATGAAAAAAAGTTTTGCGATGGAGAGATTAATATCAATAAATGCAGTGAATGCTATTTGCATAATAAAGGGTATGGAAGATTAAAGTACTTTGTTAATCCAATTTCTCAATTATTCTATTTATTAAATATTAATAGCACTAAATGGAATAGTAAAATTGGAACTGCCCTCGGTACTTCCTTTTTAATAAAGAAACAAAAAATCGAATTTGATTTTCTTATAAACCATTGCGACAAAGTTATTACCCTTACTAAATGGTATGAAAATATATTGTTACTGAATGATGTGCCTTCTAAAAAAATTGAGTATATTCCACAAGGGTTACCCTTAAAAACTTTTCCAGATTCGATAAGAAAAAGTAATAATTCAATTTATCCATTACGAATTATGTTTTTGGGAAGGATAAGCTTTTTAAAAGGTCTGCACCTTTTAATTGATGCATTATTGCAAATACCAAAGGAAGATATTCAATTGAATATTTATGGGCAAGATGATGGTACCGATTATAAAAAAAGTTTAGTGGAGAAAAGCAAGCTATTTCCCAATATTAATTGGTGTGGTAAAATTGAGCAAAACAAGGTTATTAAAACTATGCAGGATCACGATATTTTATGCCTTTGCTCCACATTTTCTGAAATGAGTCCAATTGTTATTCAAGAAGCTTTTGCAGCAGATTTACCTATCCTTGCATCAAACGTTTATGGCAATGCAGAGCAAATTAAACATAACGAAAATGGGTGGTTGTTTAATTTTAAAGACGTGAATTCATTAAAAAATCAAATACAGCTTTTAGTTAATAATCCTTCTTTGATTGAAAATGCAAAAAGAAATATAAAACCTGGGAGAGATTTTGAAATCCTAGCGAATGAGCAAATTTTGGTTTACGAAAAGGTATTAAGCGCATCATGAAAATTTTAATCGTAATGGATCCCGGTATTTTGATCCCTGTAACGGGGTATGGAGGGATAGAAAGAATTATTGAAATGCTTGCAAAAGAATATAAAAATTTGGGTCATGATGTTGATTTATTGATCACTGAAGGTTCTTTTATTAAAGGGTGTACTGTATATGGATATGGGGAGGCTATTTTTCCTCCAACCAAAAAAGCAGCTCGCAAAGCTGTATTTTCAGCATGGGCATTTTTATGGAAAAATAAAGATCAATACGATTTCATACATAATTTTGGTAGACTAATTTATTTATTGCCAGTGCTAAATTCAATGGTAAAAAAAATTATGAGTTATCAAAGAGAAATAACAGCTAGAAATATAAATTATATTCATAAACTCATCCACAAAAATTTACAGTTTACAGGCTGCAGCAATGATTTGATCAAAAGGGCAGGCGTAAGCGGAAAATGGACAAGTATTCATAATTGCTGTGAATTTGACAATTATACACTTTCCGAACATTTAGATGAGAATGCACCCTTAATTTTTTTAGGACGCATTGAAAAAATAAAAGGTTGCCATACCGCTATATCTGTGGCAAAAGCAACAAATAATGTTCTAATAATTGCTGGTAATGTTTCATCATTAGAAGAGGAAAAATTATATTATGAAAATGAGATAGTGCCGCATGTAGATGGGCAACAAATAATATATGTTGGTCAAGTAAATGATACTCAAAAAAATGAATGGTTGGGAAAGGCAAAAGCATTATTAATGCCAATTGAGTGGAATGAGCCTTTTGGAATTGTGATGGTTGAATCGATGGCCTGTGGTACGCCAGTAATTGCCTATAACAAGGGATCAGTCGATGAAGTTATTGAAGAAGGTGTAACTGGATTCAAAGTAGATACTTTTGATGAAATGCTAATGGCTGTAAAAAATATAAAAAGTATAAACAGGATTGAATGTAGAAAGAATGCTTTGCAGCTATTCGATTCGAAAATTATTGCAAAAGAGTATCTTTCACTTTTAACATAAATTTAATGAAGAAATTTTTAAAAGAACTAATTGGTAATTATTACAAAAAAAATCTGAAAATTCCAGATCCTTTCTTTTCACTTCAGCTTTTAAAGGAAAATGGGTTTAGACCCAAAAATATTTTTGACGTAGGAGCGTACAATGGAGACTTTGCTAAAATGGTAGCTTCCATATGGTCTGAATCTGAA
>JBBQYA010000064.1:0-17882 GCA_038209155.1 Sphingobacteriales bacterium
TTCTTATTTGTATCTAATTTAGTTTAAGTGATAAGTGTATTCTACAATCACTCTGATTAAGCATTTTATTCAGGGCACTTTTAATTTGTTTAAAGAAGGCTTTTACTGTAATTTCTGAAGAATCACCATTAATTTCTTTTAACCAATTTGTTGTTAAGTTTACCTTCTTTTCTGGGAACCAATTTCTAGTATAAACAACCCTATACTTTATTTTCCAGTTTATTCTACCGATTATAAAATCTTGAATATTGCCAATTATATTATCTATAGCATGTAAAGTATAACCCTCCACTTTTTTAGAACTTCGTAAATTAGGATCGCCATATTCTTCATTTTCAAGGGTTTTTTCAGTGTTTTTTAATTCCTCCTTCATGTGCATAGAAGATATAGGTATCATCTTTCTGGTAGTACCCATACCACCAGTCCCCATTCCACCGCTCCAGTAATTTGTCCATTTCATTCTATCTCTCTAAAATTATTGTTAATTAAGTTTCAAAATTATACCACAAAGTAAATAGGTCAGAAAAATAACTGTATCTTATGTGATATAAACAATTGATTTTGTTTAACTTATCTTATTCTATTTTAGAAAATTTTTAAAAAATGTTTAAAATTTAGAGCTTATATAGTGCAATTTGTTAATCAATTTGGGAAATAGGCTTCGTTATAAACACAATTCTTTTTTAATGGATTTTAATCAAAACTATTCCTTTTTTGCAAAAAAAATTTTAACATGTCAACCAATAGAATAAAATTAAAAATCATATTTTTTGCTTTAACGAATGCCATGAATTTTAATCCTTTTTAAAATAAATATTATCGGCTTTAAGTAATATTATTTACAACAATCTATTTATTCCAAAATTTTAGACAGGGGCAATATTCTTTAAATACGCAATCTGGTGCATATCCAGAGCAAAAATCAAAAATCATCTCTCCGTTAGTTACAATTGCTGTGTTGGTATTTAAGGTTTCCACTGTCATTTTATAAGCTATAGGCAATGGCAACAATTTAGGCAAATCGATATCAAGATTCCAAGTAAACATCATTTTCTGAAAAGCTTTCAAAACGATTTTTATTTCATTATCATTCAATTGTTCAGGAGGCGGAAAATTGATGGCATCTAATCCGCAAAAATAGCCGAAAGTGTGAGGTGGTTCCTTTCTTTCCAACCAGTTTTCTACTTCTGCAAAATGTTCATGTCAAAGTTTCTTTTGTTTGATTTATTTGAAATTGGGCGTTCAGAATCAAAGAAAAAGAATTTTCCGTTTGGTGTAATTAATGATGTTTCGTCTCTATTTGAAGAAAACTCTGCAAGTTTTGGAGTTGACCAATTACTTTTCTTAAAATCACTTTCATAAATCATTTGTTTTCCTTTTGGATTCTTCTTGAAAAGTAAAATTTTAGTCCATCTGGTGAAAAAGTTAATTCAAATTCGCTGTTTTCTTTTGTTAAGATTATTCCTTCTGTAAATGGAATTGGATTTGAAACTATCTCGGTTGAATATTGAAATATTTGTAATTTTTGTTTGACTTTACAACTCAAAAAACCTAAAACAATAATTAGGGAATTGATTTTAAACTTCTTCATTTAGTTTTTTCAAAAATTATCTAACGAAGTAAGTGATAATATGATTTTTTTTTGGATTCTATCTTCTCAAATAAAGTTACCATGCAAAATAAAAGCTCTTAGTTCAATAACTCTCCCTTTCCAATAATTTTCAATATAATTAACAAAAGTCTTTCTTTTTCTATTCTTTATTTTTATTAACTACTTAGATTTTAATTCCAAAGTATCCAATTGGTTTTCATTTTTTTGACCAATTTCTATTTTACTTAAATCGATATTTGAGTTTACGAGACAGACAAAAAGTTTTTGGTTTAAAATATAATCTCTGTTTTTGAGAATAGAATTAAGGCTTATTTTGCCAACTACAAAGTTGTAATCTGTTCCATTATATTTTTCTAATATTTCTGTAAAATCCAATTTGTCTAAGTCGACCTTGTTATTAAATCGCAAATAAACAGTAAGATCCACCTCGTTTGTAAAAGAAGGAATATTCTTTTGCAATCTTTTTTTATATTCATATCTATACCCGTGTGAAAGTGCAGAAATATCTGAAAGAACCGCTGCGCCCGTTGGATGACTTCCAGCTCCCTTTCCTTGCAAAAACTGCTCACCAGAGAATTTTCCTTCCACAACTACACCATTAAACTCATTTTCTACATTAAATAAATGTTCTGTTTCTTTTACAAAACCTGGAATTACAAAAGCAGTAATCATTTCGGAATTAAGTTTTTGAATAACTGGTACTAGCTTTATTTTAAGACCTTTTTCAGCCGCATACAGAATATCCTTTTCATCTAAAGTTGTTATTCCAAGATTAAGAATTTGTTCGGGTTCTATAATAGTTCCAAAGGCATGTAGGGCAATAATAACTGCTTTAAATTTCGGGTCAAATCCTTCAACATCATTTGTAGGATCTGTTTCTGCAAAACCTAATTCCTGTGCCTGTTTAAGTGCAACAGCATAAGGCATTTTGTTTGTAATGGTTTTAGTTAGAATATAATTACTTGTGCCATTAAATATTCCTGAAACTTTGTTTAACTCCTCATTGTCAAAATACTCTTCCAGTGTACGGATTATTGGAATACTTCCCCCGGCAGAACCTTCATAGAGAAGTGAAACATTGTGTTTAGCTTGCAGCTCAAACAACTTAGCTAAATTCAAGGCAAGCATTTTTTTATTTGCTGTCACCACATGTTTTCCACGAATCATAGCCTCTTTTACAATGCTAAAAGCTTCTTCGGCATCGTCAATTAATTCTACAATCACATCAATTTCCGAATTGTTTAAGATATCCCATTTGTCAAACGTAATTAGATCATGCGAAACAATGCGCTCCTTTGTTCGATCTTTTACTGCAATCTTAACTATGTCTGCTTTAAACCCAGTACTGTTATTTAATACATAATATAAGCCTTGACCTACGCAGCCAAATCCAAAAAGACCTACTTTTAATTTTTTTGTCATTTTTTATTTTATTGATTTTACATTTTGTTTTTGAATTTGTGTTAAACTTTGTTTTGAATAAAAGTTTATAATGGCATTACTTATTTTTTTTGTTTCTATTAAAAACCCATCATGCCCATAAGCCGAATCGATTACCAAATATTCAGCATTCGAAATGTAGTTTGCTAAAAATTTTTGTTCGATAGAGGGAAATAAAATATCACTGCTTATGCTAATAATAAGTGTTTTAGATGTTATTTGATTTAAAATCTGTTCCATACTTTCATTTTTTCCTCTGCTAATATTATGGCTGTCCATCGCATTTAACAAACACACGTAAGAATAGGGATTAAAACGATTGACTAATTTCTCCCCTTGATATCTTTGATAAGAAGCTGCGGCATAATTATTTATTTTATCTATTTCTACATCTTCTTGTGTACTTAAATAAGTTGAATATCCTCGATAACTTAATAGGGCGATGCTTCTTGCAGCCGCTAATCCTTTTTTACCCGAGTCTTTGCTATTATCAAAATATGAAAAGTCTGCTTTTATTGCCATTCGTTGCGATTCATTGAATGCAATTCCCCAAGGAGAATGTTTCGCATTTGTGGCAATGAGAATCATATTTTCTGTTAATGTCTTATTCATTAAAACCCATTCCAACGCTATTTGACCTCCTTGTGAACCACCAATGAGCGTATGAATTCTTTCAATTCCTAAATGATCTTTTAGTAAATCGAAACTATTGGCCATATCTTTAATTGTGATTTCCGGAAAATTGCCAAATAATGGACCACCTGTTTCCTTGGTAATGCTTAGTGGTCCAGTAGTACCATAGCACGAGCCAAGATTATTGGCACATACAATAAAATAATCTTTTGGATTAAAAAGTTCGTTTTCTCCGAACAATCCTTTCCACCAGTCAAAAACATCGCTATTAGCTGTTAAAGCATGTATTACCCATACAACATTATTTTTTGCAGCATTTAAACTACCGTATGTATGATAGGTAAACTTTAATTCTGAAAAAGAAGATCTACTTTCAAGAGAGAAATGTTTATTGTATTTGTAAGTATGTTTCATTAAAAAATAAAAGCACCTTTCTTCAACAGAAAGGTGCCATTTTTTTTAGTTTAGTAATAATTCTAATTCTTGTGATGACACCTTTGCCAATTTTTCGAAAGAATTGAGAAGGTCTTGTTTAATATCCTCAATATGTTCTATGCCAACTGATACACGCAATATACCTGCCGCAACACCAGCCTGTTTTTGTTCTTCAGCACTAAGTTGTTCATGTGTGGTGGTAGCAGGATGAATAATCAACGTTTTTGCATCACCAACATTTGCAAGATGACTAATCAACGTTAAATTATTCACCACAAAATCAGCAGCCGCTTTGCCATCTTTTAATTTAAATGATAATACACCTCCGAAACCATTTTTTAGATATTTTTTTGCTAGACTATGATATTTGGAACTCTCAAGTCCAGGATAATTTACATATTCTACTTCCGATCTTGTTTCCAACCATTTTGCTAATTCTAATGCATTTTCTACATGGCGCTGTACACGAAGTGACAAAGTTTCTAATCCCGTAATAAGTTGAAAAGAATTAAAAGGAGAAAGTACAGCACCAAAATCTCTAAGACCTTCTACTCGTGCTCGAATGATAAATGCAATATTTCCAAAAGGGCCTTTTTCTCCAAATACATCATTAAAAACCAATCCATGATAACTATCTGATGGTTCAGAAAATTGTTTGAATTTGCCATTTCCCCAATTGTAATTTCCACCATCAATAATGATACCTCCTACACTTGTTCCATGTCCGCCAATCCATTTGGTTGCAGATTCCACAACTATGTGCGCTCCATGTTCCAATGGACGAAACAAATAACCTCCTGCACCAAAAGTATTATCAACGATCAATGGTAAGTCATGTTTTTTTGCAAGAGCTGCAAATTTTTCAAAATCGGGTATATTGAAGGCTGGATTACCAATAGTTTCTAGGTAAAGAGCTTTGGTTCCTGAGTCAATTAATTTCTCAAATGCTTCTGGTTCATCTCCATTGGCAATTCGAGCTTCTATTCCTAATCGTTTAAAGGCTACTTTGAATTGATTGTTAGTACCTCCATACAAAAAAGAAGTCGATATAAAATTGTCTCCAGCTTCTAAAATATTATTAAGGGCAATAAATTGTGCTGCTTGACCTGATGCTGTTGCTAAAGCTGCCACTCCACCTTCTAAGGCTGCCACTCTTTTCTCAAATACATCAGTTGTTGGATTCATTAAACGTGTGTAAATGTTTCCGAATTCTTTTAATCCAAATAAATTGGCAGCATGCTTACTGTCTTTAAATACATAAGAGGTAGTTTGGTAAATTGGTACTGCTCTAGAACCTGTTGTAGGATCGGGTTCTTGACCTGCATGCAGTTGCAGAGTTTCAAATTTCAATCGATTGTTTTCTGTGCTCATGATTACGTTTTTTGATTTGTTAAAAATTATTTTTTGTAAATGATTTGATTTTATTAATTCGAGATTGTAGTTGAAAAGAAAAATTCTTTAGTTTCTGAAGATGATAGAATATTAATATTTTGTACTAATCTGGCAATGTGTGATGGGCCATAAATAGGATAATGACCACCAGTAAAAGCAATTTCAACGTTAGATTGAAATTCTAAATAGTTGCGATGATTTTCTTCTCCCAATAGATTTGAGATGAAATTATTTGTGTATTTTGATTTAAAACTACTCATAATGAGGGCGGTTAAAATTGTAAAAAGATTTAAAAAGGGTAAAGATTTCTAAAAAGAAAATAGCTCAGTTTAGCCTTGGTTTGTCAAGGATAAATTTTTCTGTATAGTAAAAAGAAAAATTAGTTTAGCTGCTACAGTAACACTAGCAGTTACAACAATTCATTATTTGGATGTAATGAATTGAATTAACTCTTTTGAAATTTAATTTTGATTCTTGGATTGATTTTGTGTTTGTCATTTTACTTTTTTTAATTTATTTACCTCCGTTTTACATCGGAGTAGGAGTTGGCACCTGTTTTCCAATTCCGACGAGTCGAAACTTTTAGTTGGTTGCCAGTGGGTCAATGAGCCTATTCTCTCACCACTTCTTAATAAACTAAAACACACAAAGGGTGGATTAATTATGCAACAAATTTACAGTATTTGTTTCTACACTTCCAAATTATTTTTGTAAAAAGAAATAAATTCAATTTAAAAATCTTCTTATTAGACAAAAATTTAACTCAATAATATTAAGAGCAACTATCAACTCTAAGGATTCAAATGCTTTATAGTCAATGATCAAAATAGTTAGATCTAATTTTACCCTATAATTTAAATAGATCATTTGCTTAACAATGCTATTTGTTAGTTTTTATTTCAACTAAGCCTCAGCTCTTGCAAAACCTACTGTATCTCTATACAACTGTGGTGATACATCAGCATTGGTTTTGAAAAATCTGCTAAAGTAATGTTCATCATCATAGCCTAATTCGTAGGCTATTTCTTTTACAGATTTTGATGTTAAATACAATTCTCTTTTGGCTTCTATTACAATTCTTTCTGAAATTAAATCTGTAAGTGTTTTATTGAAATGTGCTTTTGTTGTTTTGGCTAGGGCTTTCGATGAAATATTTAATATCAAAGCATAATCATTTGCAGAGTGCTTTGTCTTAAAATGTTTTTCAATGGCATCTTTAAGATTTTGTAAAATAAACGGTTCTTTAATAATTGCAAAATCATATTGTGCTTGTGGAGTTTGGTTTACTTTTAGCCTTGATGCGGTGATAAGAAATATTTTTAAATAGGAAACTAGAAGTTCAAATTGAGCTAATTGAGCGTTCTTCATTTCAACTTTCATTTGCTCAAATACAGAATTAAAGGTGTCTAAATCTTTTTGTTCAAATACTATAAATGGTGGGTTATAAATGTCATTAAATAACACACCGTTGCAAGCTACCTCTTTTTGATGTTTGTGAATACAAAAAAAATCTGGATGAAAATGGATTACAAACCCACTTATTCCACTGCTTGTTTCAATCATAAATGGTTGATAGGGAGCAAAACTCATTAAGGTATTTTGTGCGAAATCATGTTCCTTAAATTCAACTTTTAATTTTCCCTTTCCGCTTTTTATTAAGATGATGGTGTAATAATTTAAGCGTTGCAAATGGTCGAAAGAGCTATTGTCTTTAAACGAAAAAACTTTGAAAGCAAGGTTCCCATTTGCAGGGTTTACTAGAGTATTTACTTTCTGATATTCTGTAGCCATTGTTATTAGTTAAGTTTTCTATCCTTTTTGTTAATAGCTAAATCGTTTATGCTAGCAAATCGTTTTTGCATTAAACCATTTTCGTCAAATTCCCAATTTTCATTTCCATAGCTACGAAACCATTTTCCTTCCTCATTATGCCATTCATACTCAAACCGTACTGCCATGCGGTTTTCACCAAAGCCCCATAATTCTTTTTTGAGTTTATAATCTAATTCTTTTTCCCATTTTTGTTTTAAGAATTGCTTCACTGCTTCTCTACCGTTTATAAAATCAGTTCTATTTCGCCATTCTGTATCAATAGTGTAAGCCAAACAAATCTTTTCGGAATCTTTTGTATTCCAAGCATCTTCTGCTATTTGCACTTTTTGGAGTGCTGTTTCCATAGTGAAGGGTGGTAATAGAAGTTTTTTAATATTTGATATCATCAAGCTAATTAGTTCAGAATGTAAAAATACAAAGGTTTGCTTAGTGGTAAACCTTTGTACTTTCGAGTATTTTTAGATTGCAACGGCTAAAGGAAAATCTACTGGAATTTGTGTCAAATTGTGTAGATAGTTCATAGCTGTTTTATCACTGATTTGTAAAATTAGATCTACCAAATTTTCATCGGTGTATCCATGTGCAAAAAAAGCATTAACTAATTCTGGATTTGCATTTCCTCTTGTTTTGGTAAGGTCTGCTGCCAACTGAATTAAGGAATTTAATTTTTCATCACTTGCATTTTCTTTTCTGATTTCTAACAATTGCTCGTCTGAAAAACCATTCATTTTGCCTAAAACTAAATGTGCACTTTGGCAATATACACATCCATTTACTTGGCTTACTACCAAATTTACTGCTTCTTTATCTTTGTTTGTTAATGATGTTTTAGCATTTTGATAGTTTAAAAAACGCTCTAAACCATTTTTTGAATGAGCTATGGACGCGTATAAGTTGGGTACAAACCCTAATGCTTTGTTTAGATTATCAAATATTGCTTGATTGTTTTCTGATACTTGGTCTCTGGTTGGCACCGTAAATTTTTTCATTTTGTTGTTTTTATTTTTGTTTGTCTGTATAGACGATGCAAAGATGCACCTGCTTTCAACGTGATAAAATGGACAATATTCGCAAGTTGATGGACAATTTTCTCTTTTGAGTTAAAGTGGTTTTAGGAAAATGGCTAGATTCAATCCCTAAGGGATGTTATAATGATAGGAATGAAATGAACACAACCTAAATTTAGCCCTTTTACCCACTCATTCCCCTAGTTGGCATCGTTATCAAAAAAAAATATAACTGAAAATACTTTATGAATTGTATTGTAGTTGGTTTTAGAAGTTGATAAATATTTTAATACCCATTCTATCTTTTAAATCTAATTGAATTTAAGTGGAATTGCGGCTTAAATTGAAACTACTTTTTAGAATAAATCTTAAATTAACTACATAATTTTAAAATTTCAATTCTTGTTTTCAAAACTTAAGATCAATTACATGTTGAGAATATTAATCCTAATACCGCTCAATCACATCTTTAAGGCTTTTCCGTTTCAAATCTGGAACCTCACATTCATCTGCTGGGTAGCCTACAGGAATAAGCATAAATGGCTTTTCATTTTCTGGCCGATTCAAGATTTTGGATAAAAACGACATTGGGCTTGGTGTATGTGTCAATGCTACTAGTCCAGCTTGGTGAATAGCGGCAAGTAAAAATCCAGTAGCTATTCCACAACTTTCTATTACATAATAATTCTGATGCTTATTTTGATCTTTATCCAACTCATAACTATGCTTAAATATGATAATCAAATAAGGAGCAATTTCCAGAAATGGTTTGTGCCAATCTGTGCCAATAGATTGTAAATCTTGAAGCCATTCGTCATTCATTCGCTTTTCATAACTTTCCTTTTCCTCTTTTTCTGCTGCTATTCTAATTTGCTTTTTAATGGCTGGATCAGAAATTATACAAAATGTCCAAGGCTGCTTATGGGCTCCAGAAGGTGCAGTAGAAGCACTTAAAATTATATGGTCTATAATTTCTGGATGAATAGCTCGGTCCGAAAAGTCTCTTACCGTTCGTCTTTGATCCATAAATTGATACTGCTCAACACTGATTTTTCGCATTTCTGCTTCATCAACAAATGGACGGCTGTATGGTATCGAGTTAAACTTTACTTTACTCATTCAATTCAAATTAATAGGCTAAATTAATAAACAACAACAAAATTAATGAATACTTGCATTATAATGGGCTCAAAAGTTGCAACTGGAACAAAACTTAGCTGAACAAAAGAAAACATAAATATCAATAGTACCCAGTTCACAATTTTTACTTTTACACTTTAAATCCTATTTAAACTATAAATAGGTTAATAATTCTTTTACAGTAGGTCGTTTTTTATAATCGCGGTTAAAGTATCGATAATTAATTTTACCATCTTTTCCAATTACGTAAACAGCAGGTACTGGCAAAGCATTTCCATTATTTCCGTTGCTTTCTTCAAGGTTCACACCAAAGGTTTTATATTTAGTTGAAGTTGCTGAGTCCAAACCAAACGAAACCTGATATGCATTTAGTAATTCTAAATTTTGATCGCTAATGATCGTAAAGTCAGCTTTGGTTTTAGCAATTGTTTTGTCGACATTCATTTTTTGCTCTGGAGTTATGGCAATTACTTGTGCACCTTTATTAGTAATCATATTCATAGAATCTTGCAAATTAGTAAGCTGTTTTGTGCAATACGGGCACCATTGGCCTCTATAAAAAACCAATATTACTGAGCCATTCTTTAGCTCATTACTTAGATTGACAAGTTTTCCATTTTGATCTTTTAATTCAAAATTCGGAGCTTTATCGTTAACATTCAATCCATTCATTGGGCCATCTTGGGCAAACAATGTGTTTGCAAAGAATAGCGCGAAAAGCAAAATGTAAATAGTTTTCATAATTATTATTTATTTATGAAGTGAAATTAAACAAATGCTTTGCCGATATATGTCGACTATCTGACATATTCAAATTTACTTTGAATTAATTAAATGAAAAATTTTAAAGTGAAGGATCTTTTGCTTCACCAAGTGGTAGTATTAATATAATAAAGTTCTCAACAAACTTGTCTCTCGTTATATTACTAAACCAATAAAGTGTGAGCTCTTAATTTTTCATGATTCTTATTTTTGTTTTTAAAATAAATAATCATTGAATTAATTAATACTTTTTCTTTTCAGGTTTTACAATCATCGAAGGATTTAGAAAAACTCTTTCTTTCGCTTGTGCTGGAATTCTCTCCCTTGCTAATTTTGTTTTATAATAGATTTCCTTTGTGCTTTTATAAATCAGAAAAAGGCCACCAAATATCAAAATTAATCCCTTCCCTGAAAATTCAATTTGAAATGCTCTAAATATAGTTTGGTTAAGTTTTAATATCCAAGAAATTATTGCTAATAAATAAAGCATCATTGCCATTGTTAATTCTATACCCCATAGCAAAGTTTAGTTCTTTACTCTTTTGGTAACTTGTCAGCTAAAATCGATATGAAAATAATATTTTCAATGCCTAGAATTAATTCTAAAGCTATCAAAGAAAGTAAAGGAATTATTGAATCAAACATATAAGCGTTAGATTTAAATTTTATTTTTTATTGAAAAGCTATCATTTCAAAAGCAAATCATGCTGGTAAACGGTTAATTAAAAGAGTTAGGTGCATACAATTTTAAGAGTTCTGTATTAAATTTATACCAAGAATTAATGAAATGAAAAATTAAAAGGTCTCTGCATAAAAAGGTTTGAACATTAAAGTTCAAACCTATCTAAATTCATTATCTTGTCCCAAGCAGCAACAAAATCTTTTACAAATTTTTCATTACTGTCAGAGCAGGCATATACTTCTGCAATAGCTCGTAACTCAGAATTAGAACCAAAAATTAAATCTGCTCTCGTCGCTGTCCATTTTACTTTTCCGGTACTACGGTCTGTACCTTCAAATATATCTCCTGCGTGTGAAATTGCCTTCCATGTAGTGCCAATATTTAATAAGTTTATAAAAAAGTCGTTAGTTAAAGTTTCTGGTTTGTTTGTAAACACACCTTGTTTAGAGCCATTATAATTGGTATCTAAAACACGCATTCCACCAATTAAAACTGTTAGTTCAGTCGCAGTAAGTTTCAGCAATTGAGCTTTATCTATTAATAACTTTTCTGCAGGAATATTTACTAATTCCGCATTTTGATAATTTCTAAACCCATCAGATTTAGGTTCTAATACAGCAAAAGAATCAACATCTGTTTGCTCTAAATAAGCATCAGCACGTCCAGGAGTAAATGGAACAGCAATATTATTTCCTGCATCTTTTGCAGCTTTTTCTATAGCCGCACAACCGCCCAAAACAATAATATCTGCTAGTGAAACCTTTTTATTTCCGCTTTGCTCATTATTAAAGGCTTGTTGAATGTTTTTTAATATGGTTAATACTTTTTTAAGCTGAATGGGATTGTTTACTTCCCAATTAATTTGTGGAGCAAAACGAATTCGAGCTCCATTTGCTCCGCCACGTTTATCTGAATCACGGAAAGTTGAAGCTGAAGCCCATGCAGTTGATACTAATTCTGAAACACTTAAACCTGAATTAATCAATCTGTTTTTTAAGTCAGCAATATCTGCTGTGATTATCAATTCGTGGTTTATTGCTGGAATAGGATCTTGCCAAATTAATTCTTCTGATGGTACTTCTGAACCCAAATAGCGTACAATTGGTCCCATATCACGGTGAGTAAGTTTAAACCAAGCTCTTGCAAAAGCATCTTGAAAAGCATCGAAATTTTCAAAAAAATGTTTTGATATAGGTGCATAAATTGGATCCACTTTCAATGCCATGTCCGCGGTTGTCATCATAGGTGCATGTCTCTTATTGATATCATGAGCATCTTCCACCAATGTTCCCGCAGATTCATCAGTTGGTGTCCATTGATGTGCACCTGCAGGGCTTTTCGTTAATTTCCAATCAAAATTTAATAATGTTTCAAAATATCCATTATCCCAAGTTGTGGGATTTGGTTTCCAAGCCCCTTCTAAACCACTTGTAATCGTATCGGCACCTTTTCCAGTTCCAAAACTATTTTTCCATCCTAATCCTAAATCTTCAATGCTTGCACCTTCAGGTTCAAAACCAACATGAGTTGCGCTTGCTGCTCCATGTGATTTCCCAAAAGTGTGACCACCAGCCACCAATGCTACTGTTTCTTCATCGTTCATTGCCATACGTGCAAAAGTTTCACGTATGTCTACAGCAGAGGCAAAAGGATCAGGATTGCCATCAGGACCTTCAGGATTTACATAGATTAAACCCATTTGGACAGCAGCCAAAGTTTTTTCCAAATTTCTGCTATGGATTTTACCATCAGCATCATCGTCTGATACAAGTATACCGCGATTTTCTTCTACGCCTGCAGAACCATTTGCATATCGAATGTTACCACCCAACCATTCTTTCTCCGCACCCCAGTAAATATCTTCTTGCGGTTCCCAAACATCAGAACGTCCTCCGCCAAAGCCAAAAGTTTTAAATCCCATTGATTCAAGGGCACAATTACCAGCTAGTATAATTAAATCTGCCCATGAAATTTTTTTTCCATATTTCTGCTTTATCGGCCAAAGTAGTAACCGTGCTTTATCCAAGCTAACATTATCTGGCCAACTATTGAGTGGGGCGAAGCGTTGTGTACCCGCACTTGAACCGCCACGACCATCAGAAATGCGGTAAGTTCCAGCGCTATGCCATGCCATTCGAATAAATAAAGGACCATAATGACCATAATCTGCAGGCCACCAATCCTGAGAAATGGTCATTAGTTCAAAAATATCTTTCTTAACTGCGTTTAAATCTAATTTATTAAACTCTTCGGCATAATTAAAATCGTTATCCATAGGATTTGATAAGGAAGAATGCTGACGTAGAATGTTTAGGTTTAAACGATTTGGCCACCAGTCTTTGTTAGAAGTTCCGTTTCCACCTACTGCCTCGTTTTTTTGACCGTGATTAATAGGGCATTTGTTTTCGTTTGAGTCGCTCATATTTTTTTAGGTTAAAGATTTTTTGAATTTTCCTGTTATTTGAAGTTTAATATCTTGTATGTTGAAATTTTTTATTTTGTGTTTATTAAAATAATCGCCGATAAGTTCATTCAACTTTTCATCTTCAAAATCCTCTATTCTGTCTGTTTCAGAACAATATAAATGATGATGATTTGACAAATGAGGGTCATAGCGCATAATGTCTTTTTCCGTTTTGACTTTTTTAAGCAAATTATTTTCTACAAATGTGTCCAACACTTTATACACTGTTCCAACAGATATATTCGGATGGTTAGTTTTAATAAATGCAATGATATCATCAGCGGTTGGGTGATTTTCTAGCTCTAAAATTGCTTCAAAAATAGCCACACGTTGTGGAGTTACTTTTAGTCCTTTTTCCTGAAGTTTTTCTCTGAAAACTTTGCTCATTTTTTTGGTCTAATATTAAAAGAATTGATCTTTAAAGATAATGATTCTTATTTAGTAGCAAAGTTATTTAAGATAATTTTTATTTTATGCAAATGGATTAGTTGCAGAATATTTTATAGATAACGCACCAAAATGTGAAAAAACTCCCTCAAACATTTGATTAATAAAGGCTAATCTTTTATGGCTACAGGTTAATTTGGTTTAATCTTAATGTCATCATTTCTTACTTTCTCCAATTTTTAAAAGAAGTAAATGAAAACAAAAAATGAGAGATTTAAAGCCCTTTACAATTACTGTGTAATAAATTCTTTTTGACCAATAATATTTACCCAATTGTCTGCACTTACACCCATTAAAGTAAAATTGTAATTGGTAGTATTTGCCAACGATGGAATTGGATTTACATCGCGTATATTAAGAACCACATTACCTAAATTATAAAAATCCCATTGCTTATCGTAAGTGTAAGTTCCTGAAATTAAATTATCGTTTTTATCAGAAACAACTTTAAAATAAATAGCATTGTTAATGGTTGTGCTATCATTCCAAGAAAATTTAGGCTGCACCCCGTTATTTTGTACTTTAATTACCTGCGAGGCAAACAAAGTTGCTTGTGAATAATGCTTTATTTTTATTGGATTGCAGATGTGTAATTTCCCAAGAGTTTTGTAGGTAATAATACACCAAGTATCTTTAGGAACATTGCACTTAAATCTGCCTAAGTATCCATTAAATACTGGAGCTTGTGCCATGGATTTAAAAATATAATTTTTGTAATTATTTTGATCACTTTCTGCATTTTCTATTTCAAAATATTTTATTTCAAATGCCCCGCTCACCGGATAGTAAAATACCGAAATTGGCAATGTTCCTTGTTCTGGGTCAGCTAAATCAGTACTTGCGGCACAAGCAATTAATTGATTGGTTAAAGCATATTGCTTACCCTCTGATTTTATATAATCAGAAAGGATTGAAGTATTATAATTAACAATTTCATTTTCTTTTTTACATGAAAATAAAAGAAAAATGAATGAAATAAAAACACAGATTTTTTGCTTCATATTATAAATGAATGAGTCTTAATCCAAAATTAAATGTTTCTCCTGCTCCAGAGTTACGCCCCAACGAAAATCGAGTATAAGATGTTTCAGCCTCAAGTTTTCCATCAATAATCTGAACTTTCATACCTAAACCTTCTTGCCTAAACCATGAGTTAATACCTGTGCCTCCATAGTTTGGCCAAAATTCTTGTTGTGTGTAAAACGTAAGCCTTTTGGAAGGAAAATAACTTAAGAAAATACTCGAGGGACTTGCCACAGTGGCTCTAGATGTTTCTGCCGATGGTTTTTCTTTTGCAATGTAAATCCAAGGTGCCACCTGAAAAAATAGTTGAAATTTGCTTGAAATGGAATAGTCGTAAAATATTTGAGTGATTGAAAGATAGCTATCTCTAGCTAAAAAAGGTCTGCCATTCATTCTACCTTCCATATCTTTTGCTACAGGAATTAAAAAAGTTGTTTGAAAGCTTAAATGACTTAATTTTTTGAATGGAATAATCTTAATTTTTGGTCCAACATAACCAATCTCTGTTCTAGTATTGGGCGAATTTCCAAATTTGAACAAATTAACCGGAGATTCTTTTGAAGAATCATTTATTCTGACAGAATTTATCCAAACGTCTGCACCGATATTAATTTTTGAATTTACACCGATCAGAATTTGGTTGATAGAAGTAAAAAAATTACTTCTGCTTCCGAAATCTACTCTATTACCATCACCATCAAATCCTTTTGTTTGAGTGTAGAGATTATTAAAAAATTTATATTCCCATTGTCCTTTTCTGTATAAAACCGATGGTGTGTAGGTCTGTGTATTATCGGTGTTTTTAATAATTTCTTTATTAAATATTATATCCTCAGTTTTCTCTGTTTCAGAAAAATATTCGTTTATCCTCCAATCGTATGGATAATATTCAATGGAATAATTGGTTGGTATTTTTGTATCTCGATACTGATTTATAAACTCAATTACTTTCTGATTTTGTTTAAAATCACTTTCATACCATTTAAATATTTCTGAAAGTAAAACTTTATTACCCTCTAATTTCAAAAAGTCATTGTTATTTAATGCTAATTTGGTTTGAGTAGTAAGCTGTTTTTCTAAATCTTCGGGAGAGTAAACATCATTTATTATTGGTGGGCATCCCAAAGCACCGCAAACAAGTACAAAATGGAATCGAGGATCATTATAAACTTTTCTCAATTCATTATTTTCTATTTCATTTAAACTATACCTTTTTCCTAAAACATTAACTAATTTATTATCATAAAACCCGTTAATGTCTTGTGGAGATTTTATAGGATATGCATCTGCTAGTTGTTTTATGGTAAATATATTATATGCATTTATTAGAAAAGCCTTTTTGTCTTGATCGTCAGTAGGTGTATAAACTCCTAAAAGTTTTATTATTGGATCCAGATCGGTTATATTATATTTTAATAGTTGGTAGTCTACTAAGCCTAAATTGACATAAGTTTTATAAAAATTATCAATTGTTTGATAAATGGATTTATCACTATTTTGTGCTTTTAAGTCAATATTTAAAATTAGTTGTATTAAAAGTAGGCAATAGATTTTGCGCATAATATTTTTGAGTTTAAAACAAAGTAAAATAACTTTTTTGGAATTAAATGTCGGCATTATGACATTTGTAATAAATATTGATTAGTATGATTGCATATCGAAAAATTTATACTTTTTGTTTTAGTTTAGTTTGTAAGGGCTCGTTTACTCTTGTTCAGAAGGGGTCGAGATAAAGACGAGCCCTTTTTATTTAAAAGCAAATTTGCTTTTTTATATAATTTAAAACCATCTTATTTTTTAAATTTTAAATTTAAAAATAAAGTTGGGTCAGTACTTTTATCATAGTTTACGAAGTATAGTTCGGATGAGTTTGCTGATTTATTTAACTTAACTAAGAGTTATTTATTTTCTCGGTTCGATTGTAGTTAAAGTTTTGTAAAATAAATATGTTATTAAAATATCGCAAAACTTAATATCGAAATATTAAATTCAGTTATTTATAAAACTATATTTGGAATATTGACTTTACCAATTAAACTTTTTGGAATAAACCGAATTCTGAATAAGAAATATTAGGACAAGTATTTCTTCTATTTTAATATTCAGAAGCTAAGGAAGTAAAAATTGTTGACCAGTTTGCCTTGCCTTCATTTTTGCCAAGTCTTACAATAATTAAATCTTTCAAAGGATTCACATAAACAAATTGCCCAAGAATTCCTTCGGCCATAAAATCCTCGTTGGGTGTTGGCAACCACCATTGATATTGATAGTAACCTGCACTACCATTTGTTTTGTCAAGTTTTGTAGATTCTGTAACCCATTTTTCTGAAACGATCTGCTTACCATTCCAATTCCCTTTATTTTTATAAAGCCGACCAATTTTGGCAAAATCTCTTGCTCTGGCGTTTAAACAACAAAAAGTTTTTTCTAGTCCATTCTTTTTTCTATCAATGCTCCAAGATGCATCATATTCCATACTCAAAGGTGTCCATAGTTTTTCTTGTAGGTATTGAGTAACCGTTCTATTTTTTAACGAACGTTCTAAAACTAATCCTAATAGCTGGGAGTTTCCACTAACATATTCAAACTTTTTACCTGGTTCGAATTTTAACTTCATTTTTTCAATTTGTTTTCTAAGATTAAGTCCATAGTAAAATGAAGCTGCATCTCCAAAAGGATTTATATAGCTTTCATTGAACTTAATTCCAGAGGTCATTTGCAAAAGATGTTTTATGGTTACTTTATCAAAACCATTTTTTTTCAATTCAGGGATGTAATTGGTGATTGGCTCGTCAACAGATTTTATTAGATTTTCGTCAATTGCACAACCAATTAAAATGGATGTTATTGATTTTGCCATTGAAAAAGATAGCACAATACTTTCTTTTTCATAACCTTTAAAATACTTTTCATACTGAATAGTATCATTTTTAATAATTAAAAAAGCAACTGTATTGTTATTCTCAAGATATTTATCAAAGAGAATATTATTCATTTTTTTTGGGAATTTTC
>JBBQYA010000065.1:0-17834 GCA_038209155.1 Sphingobacteriales bacterium
TGTAGATAAAAGTACAGTTCCAGTAGGCACAGCAGAAAAAGTGATTGATGCGATTAAAAAATCGATGGCAGAAACTGGTAATGCAGTAGAATTTGATGTAGTATCTAATCCAGAATTTTTGCGAGAAGGTGTTGCCGTAGAGGATTTTATGAAGCCTGATCGGGTAGTAATAGGAACAGAATCTGAACGTGCAAAAAACGTAATGGCAGATTTATACGCACCTTATGTTCGCCAAGGAAATCCTTTGGTTTACATGGATGAGCGTTCCGCAGAATTAACTAAATATGCAGCAAATGCATTTTTAGCTACTAAGATTTCTTTTATGAATGAAGTAGCTAATTTGTGCGAAAAACTAGGTGCTGATGTAGATTCTGTTCGAAGAGGAATTGGTGCAGATGAAAGAATCGGTAAAAGATTTTTATTTCCAGGGGTAGGATATGGCGGAAGTTGTTTTCCAAAAGATGTTCAAGCTTTAGCTCGATCTGCAGATGAAGTGAATTATGATTTCAAAATTCTTGATTCTGTGATGGATGTAAATGAAATTCAGAAAAAAGTTTTGGTCAAAAAGGTGTTAGCCTATTACGGTGAAGATTTGAAAGGTAAGAAATTCGGAATTTGGGGTTTAGCTTTTAAACCAGAAACAGATGATATTCGCGAAGCACCAGCCTTATACATTATCGAAGATTTATTGAAAGCAGGTGCTGAAGTTTTGGCTTTTGATCCAGAAGCTATGCCGAATGTGAAAAAATTGATGGGCGATAAAGTTGGATTTGTAAACAACCAATATGAAGCAGTGAAAGGTGTTGATGCTTTAATAATCGTAACAGAATGGTCTGTTTTTCGATCTCCAGATTTTGAATTGCTTTCTTTACTGATGAAAGATAAAGTAATTTTCGATGGAAGAAATGTGTTTGATTTGCCAAAAATGAAAAACAATGGTTATTACTACAGTAGCATAGGTAGAGCTGTAGTTACCAAATAAATAAAAAGTTTTATGATCAAAAATAAAAGAATTCTTATCACAGGTGCCGCAGGGTTTCTTGGTTCCCATCTTTGCGACCGGTTTATTGCAGAAGGTTGTCATGTAATCGGAATGGATAATTTAATTACGGGCTCCTTAAAAAATATTGAACATTTATTCAAACTTCCGCAGTTTGAATTTTATCATCATGATGTTTCGAAGTTTGTACATGTGCCAGGCGAGTTAGATTACATTCTTCATTTTGCATCTCCAGCAAGTCCTATTGATTATTTAAAAATTCCGATTCAGACCTTAAAAGTTGGGTCTTTAGGAACGCATAATTTATTAGGATTAGCAAGAAGTAAAAATGCTAGAATTCTAGTAGCTTCTACATCAGAGGTCTACGGCGATCCCACTGTTCATCCACAAACGGAAGAATATTGGGGAAATGTGAATCCGGTGGGTCCAAGAGGGGTTTATGACGAAGCGAAAAGATTTCAGGAAGCGATTACGATGGCTTATCATACTTTCCATCATTTAGAAACAAGAATCATTCGGATTTTTAATACCTACGGACCAAGAATGCGACTAAACGATGGTAGAGTTTTGCCTGCTTTTATTGGTCAGGCATTACGTGGAGAAGATTTAACTGTTTTTGGTGATGGAAGTCAGACTCGTTCTTTCTGCTATGTTGATGATTTGGTTGAAGGCATTTATCGTTTATTATTAAGCGATTACGCTTATCCGGTTAATATTGGAAATCCAGATGAAATTACCATTAAGGAATTTGGAGAAGAAATTATTAAACTTACTGGAACCAATCAGAAAATGGTGTATCAAAATCTGCCGGTTGATGATCCAAAACAAAGAAGACCAGATATTACAAAAGCTCAGGAATTATTAAAATGGGAACCAAAAGTTTCTCGTGCAGATGGTTTGAAGATTACTTATGCTTATTTCAATTCACTTTCTGAAAAAGAAATTACACATAAAGATTTTGATTACTATAATAAATAAATGGTGAGAAAACAGAAAATCTTGGTGACCGGCGGAACCGGGTATATTGGTTCGCATACAGTGGTTGAATTACTTGCAGCAGGTTTCGAAGTGATAATCGCAGATAGTTTTTTCAATAGCAATAAAGAAGTTTTAGCAGGAATTAAGGAAATTACAAAAGTCGAAACAGAATTTATTGAAATGGATTTTTGTAATGAAAAGTCGGTTGATCAACTTTTTGAAAAACATCCAGATTTTGATGCAGTTATTCATTTTGCAGCTTTCAAAGCTGTAGGAGAATCAGTCGCAAATCCATTACTTTATTACAAAAACAATCTTTTTTCTTTAGTTAATTTATTGAAAAAATGCATTGTAAGTAAGGTTGATAATGTAATTTTTTCATCTTCTTGTACGGTTTATGGAAATCCAGATTCTTTGCCAGTATCAGAAAATGCAGCCATAAAACTCGCAGAATCTCCATATGGAAATACCAAACAAATTGGTGAAGAAATTTTGAGAGATACCGTAAAGTCGAGCGATTTAAAAGTAATAGCTCTTCGTTACTTTAATCCAATAGGCGCTCATGATACGGCTGCAATTGGAGAATTGCCATTAGGTGTTCCAAATAATTTAGTGCCATTTATTACCCAAACAGCTATAGGACTTCGAGAAAAAATAACTGTTTTTGGCGATGATTATTCCACACCAGATGGTTCTTGTGTTCGTGATTATATTCATGTGGTTGACATTGCAAAAGCACATGTTATAGCTTGCCAGCGACTATTAGACCAAAAGAATAAAGCAAATTATGAAGTTTTTAATCTTGGTACTGGAAACGGAAATTCTGTTTTGGAGGTAATAAAAACGTTTGAAAAAGTAAGTGGTAAACTTTTGAATTATATGATAGGAAATAGAAGAGCTGGAGATGTGGAACAAGTATACGCAGATACTAAATTTGCTAATGAAGAATTAGGCTGGAAAGCTGAAAGAAATTTGGAGAATATGCTGAGCACAGCTTGGGAGTGGGAAAAATCAATTTCATTAAAAAATAAATGACTAAGAAACATATTTTAATAACGGGTGGAGCAGGTTTTATTGGTTCGCATGTAGTTAGACTTTTCGTAAATACTTATCCAGAATATACCATTACCAACTTGGATAATCTTACTTATGCTGGTAATCTTAGAAATTTAACGGATGTAGAAAATGCCGATAATTATCGCTTTGTAAAAGGTGATATTACCGATGCTGTTTTCATACAAAATTTATTTAAAGAAAATTCTTTCGATGGAATCATTCATTTGGCTGCAGAATCTCATGTGGATCGTTCGATAACCAATCCGCTTGAATTTGTGATGACAAACGTAATCGGAACCGTAAATTTATTAAATGCTGCCAAAGAATTTTGGAAAGATTATTATGCTTCCAAAAGATTTTATCATGTTTCTACCGATGAAGTATATGGATCTTTAGGGGAAGAAGGAATGTTTACGGAACAAACTTCATATGATCCGCATAGTCCATATTCTGCTTCAAAAGCTAGTTCTGATCATTTTGTTCGTGCTTATCACGATACTTATGGATTGAATGTGGTGATTTCTAACTGTTCCAATAATTATGGGTCTCATCATTTTCCAGAAAAATTAATTCCATTAGCGATCAATAATATTAAAAATAATAAACCTGTTCCTGTTTACGGAAAAGGAGAAAATATTCGTGATTGGCTTTGGGTGAATGATCATGCAAGAGCAATTGATGAAATTTTTCATAAAGCAAATGCTGGACACACCTACAATATTGGAGGTCATAATGAATGGACGAATATTAAATTGATTCATTTATTATGTGAGATTATGGATAAGAAATTGAACAGACCTGCTGGAACTTCTGCTCAATTGATCACTTTTGTAACCGATAGAGCAGGTCATGATTTACGATATGCAATTGATTCTACAAAACTTCAGAAAGATTTAGGCTGGACACCAAGTTTGCAATTCGAAGAAGGCTTAGAAAAAACCGTAGAATGGTATTTAGCAAATGAAGAATGGCTCAATAATGTTACTTCTGGTGCTTATAAAGATTATTATCAACAACAATATAGCCGTTAGTTTGCTTGTAGTTTAAGTTGAATAAATTTCCGCAAAATCCCCAACCATGTTCTCATTATTTAAATCAAAAAGTAACTATTCGATAGCCAATTTTTCCGCTTTGGGAGTTGATATGCACTCGCATTTAATTCCTGGAATTGATGATGGTGCAGTTACAATGGAAGATTCTTTGGCACTAGTTGATCGTTTTGTTCAACTTGGATTTAAGAAAATAATCACCACCCCGCACATTATGAGCGATTATTTCAAGAATACTCCTGAAATAATTTTGGATGGTTTGAAAAATTTAAGACAAGCAATTGCAGAAAAACAAATTGATTTTAAAGTAGATGCTGCGGCAGAATATTACCTCGACGAAAATTTGGTTGGATTGGTTGAAGGCAAAAAAGTTCTTTCTTTTGGAAAAGAGAAATATGTTCTTTTTGAATTATCTTATATCAATGCTCCTTCCAATTTAAAAGAAGCAATATTTAAATTAATAACCTCTGGCTATACACCAGTTTTGGCACATCCAGAAAGATATCCTTATTATTATAATGATTTTGATGAATACGAAAACTTGAAAGATTCAGGTTGTGTTTTGCAATTAAATACTATTTCTCTTTCTGGATATTATGGAAAGGGGGCAAAGAAAATTGCAGAAAAACTAATTGATGCTAATTTAATAGAAATGCTGGGCAGCGATATGCATCACCAAAGACATGCAGCAGCATTACGACAATCTCTTTCAGAAAAATCATTAAAGAAATTATTAGAAAGTGATATCTTATTAAATACTAGTTTGCTGGAAGATATTAATTAAAATAAAAGTTTAGTAAGCATTTTTAAATTTTTAGCCAAAACAAAAAAATTAATTTCTGTTTTAGTCTTTTATTCTTTAAAAGAAATTATTTAACTGAGATTGAATTTTAATAAATCAATTAAACAGCAATTTTTTCGTACCTATTCGTACCTCAGTGCCTCCACTGGATCTAGTCTACTTGCTTTTATAGCAGGATACAAACCTGAAGCTAAACCTACCAGCACACATAAAGCAATTCCGCCAAACATCCAAAGCCATGGTACAATAAAACCTCCACCAACCAACATAGAAATCACATTTCCAATTATAATTCCTAAAATTATTCCAGCTATTCCACCAATTTGACAAATAACTAAAGCTTCGATTAGAAATTGCCTTCTGATTACAGTTGGCGTTGCGCCTATTGCTTTTCTAATTCCAATCTCTCGCGTTCGTTCTGTAACAGATACCAACATAATATTCATTAATCCAATAGCAGCACCAAACAAAGTAATAATACCAATAACGGTAGCTGCCAACGTAATAAATGATAAGTTTTCAATTAAGGAATTGGCTAAACTGTCGCTTTTACTAGGTTCAAAATTATTTTCTTCTTTGGCACTTAGTTTTCTGATGTTTCTAAAAAGTCCGGTAGCTTCTCCAATGGCATTATCCATTCCTTCTATATTATTTACTAAAACGGTTATTGAAAATGAAGTTGCAGCAGAGCTTAATTTCTTACCCTTCAACACTGGAACAATACAAACTTTATCACCTCCAAATCCAAAACTAGATCCTTTTTCTTCTAGTTCTCCGATAACAAGAAATTTTTCACTTCCGATAGAGATTAATTTATTAATTGGATCAGAATTTTCAAAGAGTTTATCAGCCATTTCTTTTCCAATAATAGTCACATTGCTACCATATTCTAATTCAGAACTTGAAAAATTTCTACCGCTTTTTAATTTATATCCACTGCTTTGTAAGTAATTTTCGTCTCCAGAGCTTATCGTAATATTTGGATTTGTTTTAGTGTTTTGATACTTCACCGAAGATGCAAAACTTATATTGGCAGACACAGAAACCGTAGCAGGATAGTCAAAAGATTCCTTAAAAGCCATTGCTTCCTCATATTTTATCGCCTCAAATCGTTTTGGTCTTGAACCACGTTTGCCGATTCTAATTCCACCAGATTCACGATTTCTAATCGTAAAGGAATTAGAACCCATACTACTAAAACTTTCTGTAATTGATTTTTTGATTCCATCTATAGAAGTTAATATTCCTACCAATGCCATAATGCCAATTGCAATAATTAAGGAAGTGAGCACTGTTCTCAAAAGATTTCCTTTAATGGATTGTAGAGCAAGTTTTATGTTTTCTCGATACGTCATAATAGATCAATTCGTGGATGATTCAAAAATAAAAAAAGCTCCTGCTTGGAACAGGAGCTCACAAAATTATTACAACATTTATTTTATACAGCGAAAGAAGTTCCACAACCACAAGTTGAACTCGCGTTAGGATTAGAAAACGTAAATCCTCTAGCACTTAATCCGTCTTGAAAATCCACTTGCATACCTATTAAATATAAACCATGCGATTTATTCATAAATATTTTTATTCCATCTATTTCAAACTGCTCATCGGTTTCTTTTCTCTTATCGAAACCTAATACATAGCTCATACCAGAACATCCACCACCCTCTACGCCTACACGCAAACCATATTCTTCTGAAAGTTCTTTAGATGAAATAATGCTTTTAACTTCTTTTAATGCTCCCTCAGTAAGTGTAAGAGGCATGAAATTTTTATTTTCGGCTGCATTTGCAGCAATAGTTTGTTGCTCCATTATTTAATACAAAAATTGATATGCAAATATAAGGTAAAATATAGATTTTTGTTTTTCTTGCTAACTCATAATTTGAATGGATACATCCACAGTAATTTTTAATATTTTAATGATCACAATACCCTCTGTGATTGTTTTCCTAGCCGCTTACTTTACAATTTCTAGCTTTTTGGAAGCAGAAAGAGAAAAGAAAAGAATTGAACTGCAAATGCAAAACAGGCAAAGCACTTTGCCTTTAAGACTTCAAGCGTATGAACGTTTCGTAGTTTTTCTAGAAAGATTAAGTCCGAATAATTTGGTTTTTAGAGTTCATGAATCTGGAATGACAGCTAGAGAATTTCAAACTTCACTTTTGCAAACCATACGTTCAGAATACGAACACAACATTTCTCAACAATTATATATCTCCATAATTGCTTTTCAGAATATTCATAAACTGAAGGAAGAAACTGTGAGAATGATAAATAATGCAGCAAATGGTCTTCCTCAACATGCATTGGGTATGGATTTAGCAAAAATAATAATGGAACATATGAGCAGAATAGAATCTGATCCTTATCAAAATACCTTATTCTTATTGAAAACTGAAGCTGCTGAATTATTTTAATAAAATGGAAGACAAAAAAATAATCACCGATTCTGGAATTCCAATTGAAGAAATTTATACCAAAGATGTTTCAGACGGTTCGGTAGCGGGAAGTTTTCCTTACACTAGAGGAATACAAAAAGATATGTATCGAGGGCGGTTTTGGACCATGAGGCAATATGCAGGTTTTTCAACAGCCTCAGAATCCAATAAAAGATATCATTATTTATTAGCTCAAGGAACTACTGGTCTTTCAGTTGCATTTGATTTACCAACCCAAATCGGATATGATTCTGACCATGAATTTGCAGATGGAGAAGTAGGTAAAGTTGGAGTTGCAATAGATTCTTTGAAAGATATTGAAGAATTATTTGATGGAATTAAGTTGGAGAATATCACCACCAGTATGACTATTAATGCAACCGCTTCTATTTTATTAGCAATGTATATTGCCTTAGCCAAAAAGCAAGGAGCAGATTTAAGTAAGATTTCTGGAACCATTCAAAATGATATTTTGAAAGAATATGCTGCTCGTGGAACGTACATTTATCCCCCAGAGCAATCCATGAGATTGATTACTGATATTTTTGAATATTGTAGTAAAGAAGTTCCAAAATGGAATACGATTTCCATTTCTGGTTATCATATTCGCGAAGCGGGAAGCACAGCCGTTCAAGAATTGGCATTTACTTTAGCTAATGGAAAAGCTTATTTGCAAGCTGCTTTAGACAAAAAATTGGATATTGATATTTTCGCCAAAAGGCTTTCCTTCTTTTTTAATTGTCACAATGATTTTTTTGAAGAAATAGCAAAATTTAGAGCTGCGAGAAGAATGTGGGCCAAAATTACAAGCGATTTAGGTGCTAAAGATCCAAAAGCTACTCAACTAAGATTTCATACTCAAACTGGTGGTTCTACTTTAACTGCTCAACAACCAAACAACAATATTATTCGAGTTTCCATGCAAGCTTTAGCAGCCGTTTTGGGTGGAACGCAATCTTTACATACCAATGGTTTTGATGAAGCGCTTTCTTTACCAACCGAAGAAGCTGCTCAAATTGCTTTAAGAACACAACAATTAATTGCTTTTGAAAGTGGAGTTACTGCTACAGTTGATCCTTTGGGTGGTTCTTATTTTGTTGAATCTTTAACCAATCAAATAGAAGCCGCAGCTCATGTTTATTTGGATAAAATAAGTGCAATGGGTGGAGCAGTTGCTGCCATTGAAAATGGATATATTCAACAACAAATTGCAGATTCTGCTTATAAATATCAAAAAGATATTGAATCAAAGGAGAGAATTATAGTTGGGGTGAATAAATTTGAAAAAGAAGAAGATGCGCCCATAAATGTTTTCAGAGTGGATGATTCTATTCGATTAATACAAATGGACAAACTCATACAATTAAAAAAAGAAAGAGATTCAATTGCAGTGTCAAATTCCTTAAAACGAATAAATTCCGATGCAAAAAATGGAAATAATTTAATGTATGGAATTGTGGAAGCTGTAGAAGCCTATGCCACTCTTGGTGAAATAGCAGACGAATTACGTTCGGTTTTTGGGGAATATTAAAAAAATTCAGAATCCTGCTTAACATAAACTTAACAATATCCGAATTATTAAAATTGTACTTTTGAGTTATGACAAATAAAATACGGAACCGAATTATTGTTCCGCTTCTTGCAATTACTCTCTTTTCTTGTTCTAAAGATTTCAGAGCTGTCAGTAATGAAAAAAAATTATATAAAATGGATTCTGGATATTCTCCAGATGCAAATGTAGTTTCATTAATTGCTCCTTACAAAGCAAAAATAGATGCTCAAATGAATGAAATTATTGGTTTTTCTGAAACCGATATGCAGAAAAATTCTCCAGAAAGTAAATTAGGAAACTTTGTAGCCGATGCAACTTTAGCTGAAGTAAAATTGGTAGAACCCAAGGCAAATTTTAGTTTTTTTAATAATGGAGGTTTGCGAAATTCATTACCAAAAGGAAATATAACAGTTGGAAATGTTTTTGAACTAATGCCTTTTGAAAATGAATTAGTGCTATTAGAATTAGAACCTGATAGTATTAAAAGTTTAATTAATTATCTAATAAAAAGAAATGGAGCACCAGTTGGAGGTTTGAGATTAACTTCTAACAATGAGATAGCGAATCAAATCTTGATTAATGATCAGACTTTTGATTCTAAAAAAAATTACTTTGTACTTACTTCTGATTACTTGGCAGGAGGCGGCGATAATTATGTTTTTTTTACCAATCCTGTTTCCCGAAAAAATTTAAATCTAAAACTTAGAGATGTTCTAATTTCCTACATCCGTGCACAAACCAAATTATCAAAAAATCTAAATCCAACACTTGATGGCCGCATTACTATCGTTAAATAGAAGAGACTTTATTCGCACTACAAGTAGTGCAGCAGCATTATTGGCTTTAGGAATTAATCCATTTGATCTTTCTGCAAAAGGGAGAGTCATCAAAATTACCATTTTGAGTACCAATGATGTGCATAGCAGAATAGAGCCTTTTCCGATGGATGGAAGCAGAAATCAAGGGATGGGTGGAGCTTCTAGAAGAGCAGCCATGATCAAAAAAATAAGAGAACAAGAAAAAAATGTGCTTTTATTAGATGCAGGAGATATTTTTCAAGGAACTCCCTATTTCAATTTCTTTGAAGGAGAATTGGAATTCAAACTTATGTCGGAAATGGGGTATGATGCCGCTACCATCGGAAATCATGATTTTGATAATGGTTTAGAAGGATTTTTTAAAGAACTTCCCAATGCAAATTTCGCCATTCTAAATGCAAACTACGATTTGAGTAACACCATTTTAAAAGATAAAGTCCAGCCTTATAAAATCTTTAAAAAAGAAGGAGTTAAAGTTGGAGTTTTCGGAATTGGAATTGAATTAGATGGCTTAGTACCAAAAAAATTATATGGCGAAACCGTTTATCAAGATCCTTTAGAGAAAGCAAACAAAACGGCAGCTTTATTAAAAAATGAATTGGACTGCGATTTGGTAATCTGCCTTTCTCATTTAGGTTATAAATATCCAGATAGAAAAATTTCTGATGAAGTATTGGCCCAAAACACGAAAAATATCGATTTGATTTTGGGAGGGCATACTCATACATTTTTGAATGAGCCAGTTAAATTTTCAAACCTAGATGGATTAGAAGTTAATGTATCACAAGTAGGTTGGGCTGGTATCAATCTAGGAAGGATTGACTACTATTTTGAACCGGAAAAGAAGAAAAAAACAGCAAATGGTTCTGCACTTTTAGTGGACAACTCATTTGCAAAAAGTTGATTTAAATACAAATGTATTTTTCTGCAATCTTGCAAAGTTTTTTTATAAATAAATAATTTTATTTTTTTTAAAAAAGTTTCAATTATTCGATTTAAATTCTAATTTCAACTATTGAAGGTCGAGTAATTTGTTTGCTCAAATGTGTGCTTGAATTAGGTTTAAAGGCATTTTTGATTTAATACAAATATTTACTTATCGTTTTTGAATGTAATTTTTAGCGTTTTGTTTGATTTAAAACATTAATTTATTTCAAAAATAATTTAAAAAAAAATTAATTTGTTTTTGATCGAATTTTTTAAAAAAAAACTTAAAAATAATTCTTTTTCTTCTGTTTTTTATTCCAATCTTCGGCTTTCTATTTCTACCATTACTGGCATTTTGCCAACTATTGAAAAACAATTTATTACGCTTTTATTATGGAAAAAACTTGCAAATCAGTATGGGAGAATTGTCTCCGAATTATTAAAGACAATGTTTCTGCGCAAAGCTATAAAACGTGGTTCGATCCCATTTCTGCCTTCAAGTTGGAAGAAAATATTCTTACGATTCAAGTTCCAAGTTTGTTTTTTTACGAATGGCTAGAAGAACATTATGTAAGTCTTTTAAGAAAAACTATCAAACACGAGCTTGGTACTGATGGCCGTCTGGAGTATAATATTGTAATGGAAAAAACTCCAAACTCTAAAAATTCTTTTACCATCAATATTCCCACATCTGGAAATGGTGAACTTAAAAATCAGAGCATCCCTATTCCAGTAAACTTAAATTCTTCTATAAAAAACCCATTTATTATTCCTGGATTAAAGAAAATCACGATCGATTCCCAAATTAATCCAAATTATTGTTTTGACAATTTTGTAGAAGGAGATTGTAATCGCTTAGCTCGTTCTGCCGGTTTTGCAGTTGCCAACAAACCAGGTGGAACTTCTTTCAACCCATTAATGATTTATGGTGGTGTGGGTTTAGGAAAAACGCATTTAAGCCAAGCAATTGGTGCTGCTATCAAAGGAAAATTTCCAGATAAAATGGTTCTTTATGTTTCTTCAGAAAAATTTAGCCAGCAGTTTGTAGATTCTATCAAAAATAACTCTGTCAATGATTTTGTTAATTTTTATCAAATCATTGATGTATTAATAATGGATGATGTTCAGTTTTTTGCTAATAAAGAAAAAACCCAAGATATATTCTTCCAGATTTTCAATCATTTACACCAATCTGGAAAACAAATAATTTTAACATCAGACAAAGCTCCTAAGGATTTGATAGGACTAGAAGATAGACTTTTATCTAGATTTAAATGGGGCCTTTCAGCAGACGTTCAAGTTCCGGATTTAGAAACTAGAATTGCTATCCTTCAAAAGAAAATGCATTCAGATGGAATTGAATTACCTTCCGAAGTAGTAGAATACGTTGCGCATAATATAGATTCTAATGTTCGTGAACTAGAAGGAGCATTAATTTCCTTATTAGCTCATGCTTCTTTAAATAAAAAGGAAATCGACTTAGATTCTGCTAAGCAAATGTTGGTGAACTTTGTGAAAAACTCTGCACGAGAAATTTCTATAGAATATATTCAAAAGCTAGTTTGTGAGTATTTTGAAGTACCAATGGATATGGTAAAATCTGCCACTCGAAAAAGAGAGATTGTGCAAGCCAGACAAATATCAATGTATTTGGCTAAGAGCCATACAAAATCTTCGCTCAAAACTATTGGATCGCATTTCGGTGGTAGGGATCATTCAACAGTAATATATGCATGTCAAACAGTTGATGATTTAATAGAAACAGATAAAAAATTCAGGAATTATGTTTCTGATATTCAGAAAAAGTTAAAAATGAGTTAACCATATTTTATAAAACCTGAAAAACCTGCTCTTTAATAAAGCAGGTTTTTTTATTTTTGGACATGACTAAATTCTTTAAACTAATTGCAATATTTACATTTTGCTTTTTAAATAAAGCATTTGCTCAATCCGATATCAGTAAAGTTAAATCTATCATTCGTTTGTTTTTTAGTTCAATGAAAAACTCAGATACAAGTTTGCTCCGAACTACACTTCATCCAAAATGTCAAATAAATACGATTAAAACAAATGGAATAATAGAACCAGAAACGATCTCTGGCTAACTAGATCAGATTGTGAAATCTCCAAAAAACTCGCTAGACGAGAGAATTGAATTCGGATCAATTGTAATAGATTCCAATTTAGCAGTACTTATTATACCTTATCTTTTTTATTACCAAGAAAACTTCTTCCATTGTGGGATGAATAGTTTTCGATTAGTTAAAGTAAAAAATGAATGGTTCGTTTTTACAATCGCAGATACGAGAAGAAAAACGGATTGTAATTAAATTAAAGGATTTTATTTTCAGATTTTATTTATTGGTTCAAATTTGAAAGAATTCGTTTTTACCAACTTCCACTAGATCCACCACCACCAAAACCGCCGCCGCCAAAACCACCAAAACCTCCTCCTCCGCCACCGCCACCACCAGAAAATCCTCCAAAAGAACCTCTGTGGTTTCCTCCTCCCATAGTCATTAACATCCACCAAGGTAAGGCGCCTCCACCAATTACTCGGTTTCCGCCTCCTCCATTTTTACTGATAAAAATAAAAAGAATAATGAGAATTACGATAATGATAAACCCGATTGGACTTCCTTCTTTTGATTTTTGTGGTTCAGCATCATATTCTCCTTTGGTTAATTTAATTAAACTGGTAGTTCCAGCATCAATACCACCATAGAAATCCCCTTGCTTAAAAGCAGGTTTTACATCGTTCTCAATTATTCTTTTGCTTAATGCATCTGGAACAACACCTTCTAAACCATATCCAACTTCAATTCTTATTTTACGGTCCTCTTTAGAAATCAAAAATAATATTCCATTATCTTTTTGTTTTTGACCTATTCCCCAGCTTTCTGCTAATCTGTTTGCATAATCTGCAACATCAGAACCATCCAAATTTTGAATGATAACTACCGTTATCTGATTAGAACTAGAATCATTAAAAGCAACCAGTTTTTGTTCTAATGCTTGCTGCTGTTCGGAACTTAATGTATTTGTAAAGTCATTAACAAGCTTATTAGGCTTAGCAGGAAAGTTTTGAGACCATGCATTCCCTATTAAAATGATTAGCGATAAACATGTCGCTAGTATTATTTTTTTCATTCGTAGAAAGCTATATCGTCAGAAAGTTCGTTTTTATCGCCCTCTGTATATGGAAAATTATTTTTTAAGATTAACCCTACAGATTCTATCCCTGAAATTAGTCCCGCTGAAATGTTTTTTTGTTTAAAATGATTAAGCATCATTTCTTTGGTATTTTCCCAGAAATCTTTTTCTACAACTGCATTAATTCCAGCATCTCCGATAATTGCGAATTTATGATCTTCTGTAGATAAAAAAATTAAAACTCCATTGCGTAATGCAGTTTCGTGCATTTTCAATTCCTTGAAATAATATGCTGCTCTATCCAAAACATCCTCGTTGCATCGTCTTTGAATACAAATTTTAATTTCTCCCGAAGTTACTTGTTCCGCACTTTTAATCGCAATTTTTACTGAATCCCATTCAGCTGCAGAAAGACTTTCTTTAGACATTAGAATTGTACAGTTGGAACTTTTTCTGCACCTTTTTCAGCTTCGAAATATCCTTTTTTTTGAAAACCAAACATCCCTGAAGTTAGATTATTTGGAAAAGTTCTAATTTTGGTGTTATATTCTTTAGTTACTTCGTTAAATCTATTTCTTTCTACTGTTATTCTGTTTTCAGTTCCTTCTAATTGAGCCTGTAATTCTAAAAAATTCTGATTTGCTTTTAAATTTGGATAACTTTCAACAACCACTAATAATTTTGACAAACTTGAAGTAATTCCGCTTTGAGCTTCTTGAAATTTTGCAATATTTTCTGGTGTTAAATTTTTTGGGTCTACAGTTACAGAAGTCGCTTTGGATCTTGCTTCAATTACTGCTGTTAATGTACTTTTTTCAAAATCAGCATATCCTTTTACTGTATTTACCAAATTTGGAATCAAATCAGATCTACGTTGATAAACATTTTCAACTTGTGCCCATTGAGAGCTAACTTGTTCATCTAAAGTAACCATTGAGTTGTATCCACAAGAGCTTAAAAGTGAACTTAAACTTCCGATGATAAGTAATCTAGCAATTGATTTTTTCATGATTATTATTATGTTTATATCGGCAAAGATAATAATTCTCCCTTCTTATAAAATAACTGTTATTTTGTTCCTGAACCCTTTTTCAAATCATGATAAGAGAAATAGAAATAGCATTATTACCAATCCAACTTTCGGATAGCGAAGCATATATTGATGCTATTAATCAAAAATTAAATTTATTTAAAGGTACTGAATACACTTATGAAATTATCTCCAGATCAATAGATGCAAGAGGAAAACAAGCAGTTTATCGGTTAAAAATCAATGTTTACATTGGTGAAAACATTCCAGAAAAACTTGTTTATCAATCTATTTCTTTAATAAATAAAAACTCTGAAACTGTTCATATCATTGGCGCTGGTCCAGCAGGTTATTTTGCAGCTCTTAAAGCTATTGAACTCGGTTTAAGACCCATACTTTTTGAACAAGGCAAAATGGTAAAAGATCGCCGAAGAGATCTGGCTAAGCTAAATAAAGAAGGAATAATCAACCCAAAATCCAATTATTGCCATGGAGAGGGAGGAGCAGGAACCTATTCAGACGGAAAATTGTATACTCGATCTAATAAAAAGGAGGTAGTAAATGATATTCTAAATCGTTTAGTTTTTTTTGGTGCAAATGAAGATATTTTAATTAATGCTCGACCACATATTGGAACAAATAAACTTCCAGGAATAATAGAAAAAATTAGAAATTTTATTTTAGAAAATGGAGGAGAAATTCATTTTAATTCAGAATTAACGGATTTAATAATTCATAATCAGTTGATTGAAAAAATAGTTATAAACGGTAATGAAGAGTTGGCTTTAAAGAATTTGATTTTATCAACAGGACATTCTTCGCATGGAATTTATCATTTATTAAATAACAAGAAAATAGAAATTTTTGCAAAACCATTTGCTTTAGGAGTTCGAGTAGAGCATCCACAAGAGTTAATAAATGAGGCTCAATACAAAAGCTCAGCAAAAAATCCAGAGCTTCCGCCTGCTTATTATAGTCTTGTTGAGCAAATAGATGGACGTGGAGTTTTTTCTTTTTGTATGTGTCCTGGGGGTATAATTGCTCCTTGTTCCACCAATGATAATGAAATTGTGGTGAATGGCTGGTCACCATCTAAAAGGAATAATCCTTTTGCAAATTCAGGAATTGTTGTGGAAGTTAATGAATCTGATTATGATTCAGAACAGAAAAAAAACCCATTAGCAGCATTGTTATTTCAATCTCAAGTCGAAAAAAGAGCATTTGAATTTGGTGGTGGTAAAATGGTAGCTCCAGCTCAACGATTAATAGATTTTGCAAATAATAAATTATCAGATCATCTTTCTAAAACTTCTTACATACCAGGAGTTAAATCAGTTCAATTAGAAAACATATTACCATCTCAAATTTATTCTAGACTACAAAAAGCTTTTCCAATTTTCGGTAAGAAATTAAAAGGTTTCTATACCGAACAAGCTATGGTAATAGGAGTAGAATCAAGGACCTCCTCTCCAATAAGAATTCCAAGAAGTAATTTAACCTTACAACATTCGCAAATAAAAAATCTATTTCCTTGCGGAGAAGGTGCTGGCTATGCTGGTGGAATAGTTTCTGCTGCTATTGATGGAATAAGATGTTCTGAAGCTGTCTTTTCTTTATCAAGTAATAAATGATATGTTAAATTTTTTAGAAGAAGACCTTGAATCTTCATTTAATCATGATCCTTGGCATGAAAATTCTGTAATGGAAATTATTAAAAATTTGTTTTTCAAAAGGCTGTGGTTAGAATTAGGAATGTCCATAATATTGCAGAATTAACGACCCATTTAATGAGTTGGTCTCTAGAAATAACCTCTAGACTTAAAGGTAATCCTCTATCAAATCCAGAAAAAGGCGATTGGGACATTATTATTCTTTAGATTTTGTTCAATTAATGACTTGATATGGGAATTAATGAAAACCAATCAAATAAACTTAATGGACAATGTGATGTTAAATGATTAATCAGAAAAGGTCACGAATAAATCTTTGGGCTTTAGCAAAAATAATCAGCAAATGATAAAGGCATTATTAAGTATTATGTCTATCACGCTGTTTAAATAAGTTTAATTATCAAAATAATTTATAAATAAAATGAATTCATCAAAAACAACAATGGTGTTAGGAGCTAGCACTAATCCTGAAAGATATTCTTACAAAGCCATTACTAGTTTAAAACGACATAATCATCAAGTTCTGGCTATTGGAATGAAGTCTGGTAAAGTAGAAGGGGTAGAAATTTTACATACAATTCCCTCAAATGAAAAAATACATACAGTATCTTTATATTTAGGTTCAACAAACCAAGCACCTTATTTTAATGATATTATTCAATTAAAACCAGAAAGAGTAATATTTAATCCAGGAACAGAAAACGAAGAATTTCAAGAATTACTAACTCAAAATAACATCAATTTTGAAGAATCTTGCACACTAGTTTTGCTTTCAACAGGCCAATATTAACGCTATTGTAAAATTATTTTACTGAATACCTGTTAGTTAATGTAATTTCTCATTTTTTTTGATTAAAAAGCAATACATCTGCTACCTTTGCACTCCCAAACGAGGGGAAAAGGGTTATTGGGAAGAGGAAAAGAGGAGTGGAAATAAGGAGGGAAAGAGAAAAAGAGTTGACAGGAAAAGTTGATAAAAAAAAAGTTAAAAATAAACCTTGCAGAAATAAAAAAGGTTTCTACCTTTGCAGTCCGCAAGAAAAAAAGGGTTTTTGAAAAAGGGGTTGAAAGTAGAGTAAAGTAAAAAGAGATCTTAGGTTGAACGCAGCCGAGAGAAAAAGAGAGATTGCTAGCAAGGTTGACCCGAGTAGCAAAATCAAGCAAAAGAAAAAGATACGATGAGCTAACGCAAAAGCGGTAGCAAGTAGAGACGGGACAACCGGATCGAGAGATAGGATCAGAACCTAACGTATGACTACTAAAAGAGAAAGCTTTGTAAGAAGCAATAACTTTTACCACGTTCTTTGAAAAGATGTAAACAAAAAGCGCAGCGAACCTGAATTCCTTACGAGGAAAAC
>JBBQYA010000066.1:0-17641 GCA_038209155.1 Sphingobacteriales bacterium
TATCTGCATCAAGTATTAATCCGATATCATAATTATCTCCTATTTGAGACATTGCCTCGTTTAATGCTTTTACTTTTGTGCTTGTTTCAAAAAAGACTTCTATTACTTTTATCGGTAATGATCTTAATTTATTTAAAGTAGCTGATTGCAAACTATCCGCAATAATTACAACATCAAATAAATGTGATGGATAGTTTTGTTTCAAAGCGTTTTCTGCTACTGATACAATTACATTATCCTCTTTGTAGGAAGGAATTAATACTGCAAACTTATTTTGGGGTAAATTTTGAATCTTAATTGCTTTATTATTAAACAATCCTCCAATGGAAAAAAACAAAGCATATGCTACGCAAAATGCAAAGTAGCTAAAAAGAATTACTTCAATTACGAACATGAAATTAATACTTAAGTAGGAATTAAAAAAACTCTAAATAGAATTAAAATTAAACGTTTTCTTTTTGTATTAGAGCAGGAATTGTTCTGGTTATGATAACCAAATCTGTCCAAAAACTGCAATTTTTTGAATAATCATTATCTAGCATCATTCTTTCTGTTTCTGACATAAGACCACCTTTTCCTCTTTTAGATACTTGCCATAATCCAGTAATTCCAGCAGGAGCTAAAAATCTAAGAGTAAATTGATCTGTTGTGATTTTTTCTGCCTCATACAAAGGTAAAGGACGATTACCAACTATGGACATATCGCCTTTTAAAACATTAAATAATTGAGGTAATTCGTCAATACTTGTATTTCTGATAAAGTTTCCAATTTTAGTTACTCGAGGATCATTTGCAATTTTAATAAAACTGGGCTCATTGCTTTCTCTACGTTGTTTTAAATGTAATTTCTCACAAATAGCATCACCATCAAGATATAATATTGATTGACAAGAAACATTATTTTGAACACAATATTCACATCTTTTGGACGAGGTTTCTGATTTCTCTAAATTATTGTATTGGTTCATGTGTTTAATATCTTTCAACATGTGATCTGCACCAACTCGCATGGATCTAAATTTAAAAAAATCGAATACTTTGTAACCCGTTCCAACTCTTTTTGAGGAATAAAATACAGGACCTTTAGATTCCAATGCTATAATCGCAGAAACCAATAAAAACAAAGGAGATAAAAGAATTAAAGTGACGGAAGAAAACACAATATCAAAAATTCTTTTCATCACCGGAGTGCGGTAGTTTGTTTTAATCTGGTTCTCATTCGAAGTGTTTTTCAGTACCCTTCCACTATTATTAATTAGGTAATTAACTCTTAAATCAAAGTCTTCTCTTTTAAAATTAGGTTCGAAAATTTCAGAAAAACCTTCTGTTAAGGTAATTCTTCTGATATGATGAGTAATCTTTTCAGTAATAAATATAAATGGAATCTGAGATGTGGTTAGATTAGATTTTAAAACTTTACAAAGTGGAATTCCGCTTGGACTATCATATTCTCCGGTAGAAACAATTGCTTCTACAGTATTTTCTTTTTCTATCCAAGCCTCAAATTGAAAAGCATCTTCAAATAAAAACACAATATAGTCTTCGTTGAAAATATTTATAAAATCCTGTGCTTGAGCAGGATTACTATTTATGTAAGCTATTCTTTGTTTGGAAACCATAGGTTTTTAGGCGTAAGTTTTATCTACTCTTTTAAGTAAGTTATTTACTCTTATATCTAGTTCTTGAGGATTAAATGGTTTTACCATATAATCGTCTGCACCAGAGCAAAGAAATTTTATTTTATCGGTGCTGTTTTCATTACTTGATAGTATGATAAGAGGAATGTCTTTAAAAAATCCACTTGATTGTTTCTGCTTCATAAATTCAAAGCCGTCCATTTCTGGCATTAAAACATCGGATACAATTACATCAGGTAAATTTCCTTCTTGCATCCAGGCTAATGCTTCTTTACCATTTGGCTTATTTATAACGTTATACTTTTTTTCAAAAATATACTCTAATATGCTGAGAATAGATTTTTCATCATCAATTGCTAATAATATTTTTTTCATAGCTGTATTACTGAGAATGTGAATTTTATTAATTGATTTTAATTATTTTGCAAATTTACATTTACAGTTTTAATTTATTGTTAAGTGTCTGTTTCTTTTTAAAGCAAAAATAAAAATTTACAAAAGCTAATCCAATTTCTTTAAAGCTTTTATTAATCTTTTTTTTTATTCTATAAAATTAAACGAAATTTTTCAATTAAGATAATCATATTTACCAAACAAAATTTCCCCTTTATAAGCATTTTACCAAAAATTGTTACATAAAAATTGATTTATTTATTTTAATCTTAATAAAATTGGTTAGTAGCATTTTATATGATACAATATTCTGCAATTTAATTTAACTTTTGTGCGCATAAATACCTTTTACACTGCTTAAAAAAACCTTTTTTACAAAAAAAGCGGCAAAAAAGCCGCTTTTTAATTATTTTGGTGCACTCGAAGGGACTCGAACCCCCAACCCTCAGAGCCGAAATCTGATATTCTATCCATTGAACTACGAATGCGAAAATCAAAAGTAATTATTTATTCGGATTCTTATCATCTATATGAACCTAGAATAGATTTAATAACAAAACAGAATTATATTTGCCGGCATGCATACATTAGAAAACAAAACTCCAAAAGACTCTTTAACTATCATGAATGAATTAGTTCTCCCTAACGATACTAATACTCTGAACAATTTAATGGGTGGGAGACTATTACATTTAATGGATATAGCTGCTGCTATTTCTGGGCAGAGACACAGTAATAGTATAGTGGTGACTGCTTCTGTGGATAATGTTTCTTTTAAACACCCAATTAAATTGGGAGAATTAGTTACAATTGAAGCAAAAGTTACGCGAGCCTTTTCCTCTTCTATGGAAATAAGATTGGATGTGTGGGCAGAAAATATCCCAACTGGGGTAAAATTAAAAAGTAATGAAGCCTATTATACTTTTGTAGCAGTAGATTCAGAAAATAAACCAAAAATAATTCCGCAAATAATACCAGAAACAGAAGAGGAACAAAAACTATATGATGGTGCTCTAAGAAGAAGGCAATTAAGAATGATTTTAGCTGGAAAAATGACACCAAATGATGCTACAGAATTGAAAGCATTATTTTTTCATGATTAATATCTTAATTTTCTGAAAGCATAATTATTCGATCGAATTCTATATTTGTTAATTTCATAACCGAAAGTCTCCCTTGTTTTACTAAGCCTATTTGCGTTAATTGTTCATCTTGTTTGATTCTGCTCAGAGTTACAGGATTTTTTAGTTTGGAAACGCATTTCAAATCTACTACAACCCAATTTTTATCTTCTGTAGTAGGGTCTTGATAAAATTCTTTTGCAACTTTTGCAATTCCGATAACTGCTTTGTCCTCATTACTATGATAAAATAAAACAAGATCGCCCTTTTGCATTTCTCTTAAATTGTTTCTTGCTTGATAATTCCGAACTCCATCCCAGAATGTTTGTTTTTCTTCTTCAAATTTATCCCAAGAATATTTAAAAGGTTCGGATTTTACCAGCCAATAGTTCATAGTTGAATCAAAAATGTGTTTTGTATAATTGAAGGAAGAAAAGTTTAAGCAAAATGTTTTACCTATAGAGCATTACTAATTAAAGCATTAATTTCACTAATAACTCTTTTAATAAGTCACCTTCTTTATATTCACCTGTTGAATTAACTCCTTTAGATTTTAAATCATACTCATACAAGAGATAAATCGCTTTTTGAACTTGTGGAAAATTATAATTTCTAGCCGCTAAATGGTAATCTTTTAAAAAATAGGGATTGACTTTTAATACTGATGCTATTTTTTGATCTCCCTCTTTTGCAACTGAATGGTAAGCTAAAAGCTTAATAAAATAATTAATGATTGAACTAAGGGACATTAAAATATTATTTTGCTTTGGATTTGCTGCAAAGTAAACTGCAATTTGTTGTGCTCGAAAAAGATCACGCTTACCAATTGCTTTTTGCAATTCAAAAACATTATATTCTTTACTTATTCCAATGTTTTTTTCTATATCATTTGTAGAGATTTTATTTGCGGTTCCACAAACCAAAATTAATTTATCCAATTCATTGACAATTTTAGATAAATCATTTCCTAAATATTCAGCTAAAAGATTAGAGGCATTTTGATCGATTTTTGCCTTTTTAGAAGCCAAATAATTATTAATCCATTCTGGGATTGCATCATCATACAATTTTTTTGTAGTAATGATTTCTGCATGTTTATCAAGTATTTTTGCAAATTTTAATCTTTTGTCCAATGATCCATATTTATAACAAAAAACTAAAATGGTGGATTTTAATGGGTTCTGTAAATATGCAATGAGAGGATCTTTATCCTCCTCCACTTTGAACTTGATATGCTGGGCTTCTTTTACAATAATAACCTGATGATCAGACATCATTGGAAACCTTCTGGCAGCATTTAGAATGGTCATAATGTCTGTGTCTTTTCCGTAAAATACACTTTGATTAAAAGATTTTTCTGCTGGGGACAAAACATTATCTTCAATAAAATCACTTAGTTGATCAATATAAAATGCTTCCTCTCCTTGAAAAAAATAAACAGGAGAATATTCCTTTTTTCTGATTTTTGCTAATAAATCCGACACTTGTTTCATTCGGCTAAAATAAAAGATAATGATTCAATAGCAGAGTAAAATCTATATTTGTTTGATGTTTTCTAAAATGATTCCTCTAAACCTACCGACTATAGCTATTAAATTGAAAGAGGAAGACGGAAAAACATATATTTTAGATTCGCTCAGAAAAAAATATCTTTTGTTAACTCCTGAAGAATGGGTTCGGCAACATATTATCCACTATTTAATTCACGAAAAAAAATATCCTAAAGGATTAATAAAACTGGAAACTGGTCTTTATCTAAATACGCTACAAAAAAGAGCAGATGTTTTAATTTCAAATTCAGAAGGATTACCTTTCATGGTGGTAGAATGTAAAGCTCCAGAAATCAAAATCAATCAAAAGGTATTTGATCAAATAGCACGTTACAATTATATTTATAAGGCAAAATATTTATTCGTTACTAATGGTATCAATCATTTTTGTGCAGAAATAGATCATTCGAATCATTCATTTCAATTTATAACCGAAATTCCAAATTATAAGCTAAGCCAATAATATGTTTTTTATTATTTCTAAATTACTTTCTTTCTTAATTTCTCCCATCTTATGGATATTGGGATTTATAGTTTGGAGTATTTTAGTTAAAAATAATACTACACGAAAAAAGATTTTGGTTTCAATTTTCGTCTTAATTTTTTTGTTTACCAATAGAGCATTTTTGAATTTGTTTGTTTCTGGATTTGAAATTCCTCCAACTCAAATTCAAAATCAAAAATATGAGTCTGGTATAGTTTTAGGCGGATATTCTAGTTTTCAAGAAAATGTAAACAGATTGCAATTCTCAGAAACATCCGACCGCTTATTTCAAACTATTGTTTTATATAAAAGGGGTATAATTTCAAAAATAATATTAACTGGTGGAAGTGGAAGTTTATTACAAACGAACAAAGAATCTTTATATGCAAAAAAATATTTAATAGAAATAGGTATTCCAGAAATTGATATTATTTCGGATCCTGAATCTAAAAACACCATTGAAAATGCAATAAATACTAAAAGAATATTAGATTCATTAGACTTCAAAAAACCTCAATTACTTATTACTTCAGCTTCACACATGCGAAGAAGTATGGCTTGTTTTGAAAAACAAAATGTATATGTAATTCCATTTAGTGTAAATGCAATGACAAATACTTCTACTCCAAATTTAGAATTTTATTTAGTTCCACAGATTTGGGTACTCATCAATTGGGAAAAGTTAATCCATGAATGGGCAGGATATATTGCTTATAAATTAACCGGAAAAATTTAATTAAATAGATTGAAGGCTTAATTGTAAGGTTTGAATTTTGCTTTCAGCATCCGCTTTTTTCTTCCTTTCATTTTCAATAACTTCTGCTTTTGCATTGCTTACAAATTTTTCATTATTGAGTTTAATATCTACCGATTTCAAAAAACCTTGCAGATATTCAATATCTTTTTCTATTCGTTCTCTTTCTGCTACTATATCAGTTTTGGAAGAATCTAATGGAACAAAAAACTCATCTGTACCTACTATAAAACTTATTGCTTTTTCTGGTTTATCTTTTTCAAATCTAATTTCTGACAAGTTTGCCAATTTGCAAATTACCTCATTATAAGCCTCATATTGATTTTGTAAGGAAGATGATATTACCAAACTTAATTTTTCCTTCGGGGAAATTTGTTTCTGATTTCTAATATTTCTGATCTCAGCTATTACTTTCATTGCTAAGGCTGTATCATGTAAAGTTTGTCTATTAATTATCTCTGGATTTGGATATTTTGCAGTAATACAACATTCCAATTTCTTTCTTTCTTTAGTTTCGTGCCATAATTCTTCTGTAAGAAATGGCATAAATGGATGCAAAAGTTTTAGAATATTATCAAAAAATTCAAGGGTTTTATGATAGGTAAATTCATCAATTGGTTGCTCAAAACCTGGTTTTATCATTTCTAAATAAATAGAACAGAAATCATCCCAAACCAATTTATAGGCGGTCATCATAGCTTCCGACAGTTTATATTGATCAAAATTTTGATTTATAATTTCTAATTCCGAATTAAATTTACTCTCAAACCAATTAATGGCTAAAATATTTTGAGACGTTAAATTTTTATCTACTTCCCAACCTTTAATTAATCGGAAAGCATTCCAGATTTTATTTGCAAAATTTCGTCCTTGCTCTACATAACTATTGTTAAATAAAACATCATTTCCAGCTGATGAACATAATAACATTCCTACCCGAACTCCATCAGCACCAAATTCTTGAATTAAATCTAATGGGTCTGGAGAGTTTCCTAATGATTTAGACATTTTCCTTCCCAATTTATCTCTTACAATTCCAGTTAGATAGACATTTTTAAAAGGTGCCTCTCCCCTGTATTCATGTCCAGCCATAATCATTCTCGCTACCCAAAAAAATAAAATTTCTGGTGCAGTTACTAAATCGTTTGTTGGATAATAATATTTTATATCCTCATTGTCAGGATCTTCAAATCCATCAAAAATAGAAATTGGCCATAACCAAGATGAGAACCAAGTATCCACTACATCCTCATCTTGAAGCAAATCTGTAATTAAATAGGTTGAGTTTGAATTACTCTTTAAAATTTCTAACCAAGCTTCTTCCTTAGTTTCAGCTACTGCAAAATTACCATCTGGCAAATACCAAGCTGGAATTTGTTGCCCCCACCATAATTGTCTAGAAATACACCAATCATGTACATTTTCCATCCAATGTTTGTAGGTATTTTTAAATTTTTCAGGAATTAATTTTACCTCCCCACTCATTACATAATCCAAAGCGGGAACAGCCATTTCATTCATTTTAAGAAACCATTGCATTGAAAGTTTTGGTTCTATTACTGCATCTGTTCTTTCAGAAAATCCAACTTGGCTTTTATAATCTTCAACTTTTACTAATGAATTGGCTGCTTCTAATAAAACTGCTATTTCTTTCCGTGCAGCAAATCTATCTTTACCAACTAATATTTCTGCATTTTCATTTAAACTACCATCATCATCCAGAATATCAATTACTTGCAGCTTATGTTTAATGCCCAATTCATAATCATTTAAATCATGAGCTGGAGTTACTTTTAAACATCCAGTTCCGAAATCCATGGTCACATATTCATCTGTAATAATTGTAATTTCTCTGTTGATTAATGGAATTAAAATTCTTTTACCATGCAAATGCTTATATCTTTCATCATGCGGATTTACGCAGATTGCAGCATCTGCCATAATTGTTTCTGGCCGAGTAGTAGCAATTACCAAATAGTCTTTATTTAATTCATCTGAATTAATATTCGCTTCGGCTAATCGATATTTTATAAAATATAATTTAGAATTTACTTCTTTTCTAATTACTTCTTCATCAGAAATTGCAGTTTTACCTTGAGGATCCCAATTTACCATTCGAACACCTCTATAAATCCAGCCTTTTTTATGTAAATCGATAAAAACTTTAATGACCGCTCTAGACATAGAATCTTCCATGGTGAAACGAGTTCGATCCCAATCACAAGAAGCACCTAGTTTTTTTAACTGCTCTAAAATTATTCCACCATATTTATCTTTCCACTCAAAAGCATATTTTAAGAATTCTTCTCTGCTTAAATCCTTTTTGTTAATCCCTTTTTCTTTCAATAATGCAACTACTTTTGCCTCTGTAGCTATCGAAGCATGATCAGTTCCTGGTACCCAACACGCATTTTTACCCATCATTCTTGCTCTCCTAATCAATACATCTTGAATAGTAGCATTCAACATATGACCCATATGAAGCACTCCTGTAACATTTGGCGGAGGAATTACGATAGTATACGGTTCTCGATCATCAGGAACAGATTTGAAAAAACCATGCTCCAACCAGTAGGCATACCATTTATCTTCTATTAAATTTGGATTGTATGTTTTAGAAATGCTCATTAATGAATAAAAATTCAAAAATAGCAAAATAGCTTGTAGATCGAATTAGATAATAGATTTAAAAAATCTTAGTAGTCAAAGGCTTCAAAATTTCTAAAATGCCCATTACTTCTTATCTTTTCTTTGGTTTCTTCTGCATTTTGCAGAATCGGAAGTATACTATCTAAATGACTGATTATGAAATCTAAACGTTCATTTTCTTCAGCAATTGTTAATAATTTTATTTTTTGAATGATAGACAATGCTAAATAATGACCCAGTTTAAAAGAAAGTCCATCACCATAGAAATCATCGATTTGCTTATCTGTTTTTAAAACATCTTGCAATTCTGCAAACTGAAATTTAATCCGTTTCATTTTGGTAGGATCTGCATTTTCAATAGAAAAATTCAATGTATCAATTGAAACACTTGGATATAATTTGGGAAAACTTTCTTTGTAAAAGTTTACAACTTCAAACGGATTTCTACCGATGCATTTTATATCAATTTCTCCAGTTTCATAAATTTTTTCGACTGATAATAATTCTATCGTTGTTCCAAATTTAGAAATTTCATTATTTAAGAAAACAGGCATTCCAAAAATTGATTTTTGAGAATTACAATATTCAATCATCTCCAAATACCTTGGTTCAAAAATATGGAGATTCAAAGTTTCTTCTGGAAAAACTACAATTTGAAGCGGAAAAGCAGGTATTAATTTTGACATAGAATTTATTTAGCCAAAGTAAAGCAAACATTAGTACAAAAAAGAAAATTTCTATTATCCCTTTCTATATAATAAGTAAGATAGTATTCTATCCGAAAAATAATGAAATCAATCTTTTTATAGGTTTTAATTAAAGAAAAGCTAATTGGCTACATGTAATGCTTTAGCAATTTGATTTTTACTTTCAGATTTTTCGCTTAATCTTTTATCTAAAAAACTCCTCACCTACAAAACTATTCAATTCTCTTCTTTTAATTTAAAGAATTAAATCAAAACAATAATGTAGTTCAAATTTTTAATACTATTGAAGGCTTTAAAAAATGCAAAAAGAACTATTAACGATAAAACCAACCTTGGATGGGTCTTACACAATTTTTAACCAAGAAATTGGAGAAGCTTACCACTCCATGAATGGTGCTTTTCAGGAATCTGAACATGTTTTTTTGAAAAATGGATTAATTGAATTTTTGAATAGAACGAAAAAAACAGAAGTTCAAGTATTGGAAATTGGGTTTGGCACAGGTTTAAACTTTCTTTGTTGTACAGAATATTGTATAAAAAATTCTATATCAATGAATTATACTGGAGTTGACAATCATTTACCAAGTTTAGAAATGCTAAGTTTATTGGATTACAAACCATTATTTCCTATGTCATTTCCTAAACTTATAGAAACTATAAATAATGAAAGCAGAAAGGAAAAGGAAAACATTGTACTTAAAATTATTCAAGATTCTGTTCAAAATATAGGTTTTATAGAGAAATATGATTTAGTATTTTATGATGCCTTTGCACCGGCAAGTCAGCCAGAAATGTGGGAAGAAAATATTATTTGTAAGATTGCAAAAACTTTAAAAGATGATGGATTCTTTATTAGTTATAGCATCACGGGAAAAATTAAAACCATTTTAAGAAATGAAGGATTTAAAATTGAAAGACCTGAAGGAGCAAATGGTAAAAGGCAAATGCTTCGCGCTGTTAAACTGAAAAATAATTATGTATAAACTGATAAGATCGATTTTATTTTTATTTGACGCAGAGAAAGTTCATCATTTTTCATTTTCATTTATTAGAATAATGAATTTAATTCCTGGAGTTTCATCCATAATTCGATTGATTTTTAAACAACCAGAACAAGAAATAAATTTATTTGGATTAAATTTCAAAAACAAAGTAGGATTGGCTGCTGGATTTGATAAAGATGGAAAACTCATTAATGAATTGGCCAATTTTGGTTTTGGATTTATAGAAATTGGAACCGTTACTCCACTTCCACAACCTGGAAATGATAAACCAAGATTATTTAGATTAAAACAAGATGAAGCTATTATTAACAGAATGGGATTTAATAATGAAGGAGTAGATGCTGTAGTTGATAGATTGAAAAACAAAAAACATCATACCATCATAGGCGGAAATATTGGTAAAAATAAATGGACTTCAAACGAAGATGCCGCAAAAGACTATGAAATTTGCTTTTTAAAACTGGCACCTTATGTAGATTATTTTGTTATAAATGTAAGTTCACCAAATACTCCTGGTTTGAGAGCCTTACAAGATAAAGAACCATTAACTGCCTTATTAAAACATGTAATAGAATTAAACAACAAACAGGTGAAACCTCGACCAATTCTGCTCAAAATTGCTCCAGATTTAACTAATGAACAATTAGATGATATAATAGAAATTGTGGAAATTACTAAAATCCATGGCGTAATTGCTACCAATACTACCATACAAAGAAATGGACTTTTAGAAGATACAAATCTTAAAAATGAAATGGGAGGTCTGAGTGGAAAACCTTTGTCAAAACCATCTACAAAGGTGATTAAATACCTTCACACACACTCAAAAGGTTCTTTTCCAATTATAGGTGTTGGAGGAATTCATAGTGCAAAAGATGCAAAAGAAAAGCTAGATGCTGGTGCAAGTTTAGTTCAGCTGTATACAGGTTTTATTTATGAAGGTCCTGGATTGATAGGTAAAATAAATTGGGGATTGGAAACTGAAAAATAATTTTGTAGTTTGAACCAAAAATACTTAGTTTCATAAAAAAATATTTTAAAAACTAAAACGATGAAGACAATCTACAAAGCTATTTTCTTAATTTTTTTTTTCTTAATCTCCACTTCTGAATTAGTAAAATCTCAAACGTATGAATCTTATGAAGTAAGTACTAAAAGTAAAAATGCAAGATCAAGCGGAAAGATTGTTAAAAATTAGGAAAACATTAGTTTAAGCGTACAATGTCACAAATATTTGAAACGGAAAGACTGATTCTTCGAGAATTCACAATTGCAGATACATCTTTTATTATCGAATTATTAAATACAGAAGATTGGATTAGATTTATAGGTGACAGAAATGTAAAAAACGAAGAACAAGCGAAATTATATTTAGAAAATGGTTCTTTTAAAAGCTATAAAGAAAATGGTTTTGGTTTATCACTTGTTCTGAGAAAAGAAGATCAATTATTTATTGGAATGTGTGGATTGCTTAAAAGAAAAGAGTTAGAAATACCTGATTTAGGTTTCGCCTTTCTACCTGATTATCAAAACCAAGGATACGGGTTTGAAATTGCCAACTACTTATTAATTTTTGCTAAAGAAAAATTAAATATTTCTCAATTTTGTGCCATTATAGTTCCTGAAAACAACATTTCTATTCTATTAATTGAAAAGCTAGGATTGGTTTTTAAAAATAAAATTTTATTAAATCAAGAAGAACTTTTATATTACTGCAATTAATAATTAGATGAAACAAATAAATTAATAATCTTTATAAATACTAAAGATTAAAGAAATTCATTAACAAAAAAATAATTTATTAAAGTTCTAAAAAAATGAAAAACTTATTTACAATTCTTCTATTGTTATTCGCATTTATGATTATTAGTTGCAATCATAACAATATTGAAAAAGGAACCCCAAAATGCCTTAAAAAAGAAATAAATAAAAGATTTGATAAAAACTCCTCTGGCAATGCAAAAGTAACTGAGTATTTATTTCAAAATAAAACTGTTTACGTTATTGATGATGGAAAACAAATGCCTGACGGTGGTTTTGATGTTATAGACGAAAAGTGTAAAACATTGGTTTTTTGGGTGGAATAGCTGGAAATACTAAAATCAATGGAGTAGAATTTTCAACTGCTGTTTTTGTAAAAACAGTTTGGAAGAAATAATCTTCTTTTATTCTCACACTATACTTTTTGCAATTTTATATTGCATTAAATTAGCGATATTTTGTGCTTTAATAATTGCTTCATTTGCAATAGTTCCAAAGAAGTTTTCATTGATTGTTTGTTGCCATAATGAAATCCATCTTTCAAAGTGATCTGCATTTAATGGGAAAATTTTATTTAAATCTATATGTTTCAACATTGGGTTTCCTTTATAATCGCCCACACCAAAAAGTAAAGTATTCCAAAAAGAAATCATTATTGGAATATGTTTATCCCAAGAAAATTTAATTACTTGGGTAAAAATCTGACCTATTAAATCGTCTAAAATAACTTTGCTATAAAATTTATTTATTAACAATTCAATATCTTCTTTATTTTTAATATCATTCATTTTCGATTAACCTTGTGTTAATAAACAAAGTGAGTCTTCTAAAGCTTTTACGGAATGTAAAACGTTTACTGGTATTAGTATTTCATCGAAAACAGAAAGTGGAAATTCATTTTCTCCTTCTATATAAATTACAGAACCTTTTAGAACGAATAATTTTGAAGGAAGATAGGCTTGATGTTCCTTTAAAACCATTCCTTTAGTAAATCCCATTGCCAGAACTTTAAAATTTTCTCCTTTGTGTAACGCTTTAGCAACTGGATGATTTGCAGTATGTAATTGGTCTAATATCTCTTTTAGTATCATAAAAATTTTAATTATAATTTATTCTTTTTATAAAGGCATTTTTAAAGAAATAACGGTGTAATAAATAGACCATCCAATAAATAAAATAATAATAATCCACAACCAAGCTGGTATACTTTGCGGTGTTTCACTACCTTCTATTAAAAATTCTTTTTGATCACCTTTACTGTATGCATTAATCATTAAAGGTAAAACTCCATCAACTAAATCATAATCATTTAAGCCCTCTATAGAAATAGATGGCCCGTTTCTGACAATAAACGGAATATTTCTTATTCCTTCTTTTCCGGTTATTCCTTTACTAATAATTTTTAAAACGTGCTCACCATCTACCAATTTAGTAGAGTCTAATTCAAAATGAATAGGAGTTTTATATTCTCCAATTGGTTGGGCATCATTATCAAGATATATTAATACTGAACTAGATTTTTCCATGTCTATTAGTCGTTTAAAATTGAAAATTTAATATGATCTTTGTTATCTTCATTTGGTTTAATTAACCATTTTACAGAATAGAATAGGGTAAGCAATGCAATAATCGCGATAAAAACTACAATTGCATATTCCCATGGACTTGTAGGACCGGCACCATGTGTGATTCCCTGCAATACTTTAGGTTTATTTCTTTCACATACAGGACAAGACATCGCTGCTGTCTGTATACTAAATAAAAATATTATTAGAATTAATTTTTTCATTTCGTTGAGGCATTTAATTTAACAAAATCCATAATTTCTTTAATTTCAGTTGCTGTAACCTGTTTTCCTTTGTTTCCCCAATTACTTCTTTCATAATTTATAATTGCAGCTACCATATTTTCATCGAAATTCATATTAGTCCCTACAGCTGCCATGGCAGCATATTCTGGTCTTGCATCATATCCGTTCATAATAATATCCACATATAATTTCAAATCTTCTCCTTCTACAACTGGACTACCTTTTAAAGGTGGAAATGCACCTTTCAATCCTTCTCCATTTGCTTGGTGGCAGGTTTGACAATTTGCAACATATAATGCTTTACCATCTAATCCTTTTACTTCACCGGTATTTTTATTATCTGCAATTATTACTTTTTTATACAAAAACTCCATGGGTTTTGTATCTCCAGGAAGTGGCGCTTGCTTTAATGATTGAATGTAGGCTAATAAATGCAAGGCTTTTTGCGTAGCTACTACCTTTCCTTTTTTACCATTTAAAAATTCTTCGGGAACATTTACCACTACATCTGTTGGAGATGGATTCTCTTTCATTTCAAACAACCATTGATAGCTCGGCATAATAGATTCTGCAACTACAGATCGTGGGTTATATAAGTGCAATAAATTCCATTCTTTACTCGGTTGACGAATTCCTACATTGGTTAAATCTGGTCCTGTTCTTTCCGTCCCCATTAAAGTTGCAGTGTTAACCCAAATGCTCATTCTATGCATATTTGCATAATCTGCTGCAATCCCTGGTCTGTCTCCAAACACTCTATCCATCTCCACATTCCGCACTTGTTGACTGTGACAACCGACACAACCTTCAGAAATATAAACCCATTTGCCAGCCAAAGCATCACCTTCTAGTGGTTTAGTTCCAGGTAAAGGAGCATTATTATTTTGATTTTGTAAAGCTGGTTGAATAACAGTTAGAATAGTTAAAAGCAGGAAAAATAAACCTGCTGTTATGTACAATCTTTTATGATTATTAAATATATCCATAGCCATTTTATTTTTTAACTGAGTTAAATTCGTTTTCTAAAATATTAAATGCTTCTTTTTGAACATCTATATCTTCCAGTTTATTGAATGTCATTTTATAAAAATTATAGAAATAAATTAAATGAGAAACAAACATTAAACTGCCACCAATAGCTCTCCAAATCCAATACTCAAACATGAGCACAACACTGTCAATAAATGGTTTTCCTTCCAACCACATAAGACCTTTTAATGTACCGCCAATCATTAATGGAATGCTGTAAAGCAGTAATCCAATAAATGCTAACCAAAAGTGAGCTCCAACCCATTCTTGCGGAGGTTCCTTACCTGTTAATCTAGGAACAATTGCATAAGTTCCACCCCATATTGCAAAAGTAATAATTCCATAAAAACCTAAGTGTGAATGACCTACGGTAAAGTCGGTGAAATGCCAAATCAAATTGGTGTATCTAAAAGCTTCTGCAGTTCCTTGCATAGAAACGACGAAATAATAAACAACAGCAGTGAAAAAGAAGGGTAAGGTATAACTACTTGCAACTTTATTCATGTGTCCTTTGAAGGTCATTACAAAATTAATTGTTCCCGCTACAACTGGGATTACCATGCCTGCACTGCCTACGATAGCAACAGTTTGCAACCACCATGCAATAGAACTAAATACAAAATGATGAGTACCTATTATGGTGTAAAAAAGAATTTGTGTCCAAAAGGCAAGAATTCCTAAACTGTAAGCATAAATAGGTTTATTTAATTGTTGAGGTATGAAATAATATAGTAATCCTAATGTGAAAAGAGTAAACCACATTCCTACGCCAGAATGCATATAATATCCTTGTGTAATTGTTTCTCCTAAACCATGTTGCCAAAAAGGCAAATAGGCTGTAAGCGCAACTATAATAGTAAAAATAAGAGCAGAAACTAAATACCAATTAGAAATATAAATTTCTTTTGTAGTTCTATTTGCGACGGTTAAAACAAAATTAGCCAGTGTAATAATTAATGCAACGGCAAAAAAGGCCATAATTGGCCAGATATATTCCCTAAATTCTCCACCTCCATTATTAACTCCCATCATTAAACTTATAGTTCCTAAAACAACTTGGATGTTAATTAATAATAAAGAAATCCAACCCAGTTTTACACTATATAATTTAGTATTGCTTACGGTTGGAACTACATAATGCCCTAATCCTAAAATCCCTATAGATGCCCAACCCCAAAAAACCATGTTGGTATGCGTAGGTCTTAATCTTCCAAAACTTAACCAACTTTGATGATCAATATCTGGCATCACAAATTTAATTCCGACATATTCACCTATTCCAGATCCTATCACCAACCAAAAAGCAGAACAGCCTAAATACCAAATTATTAATTTAGAAATATTAGGTTCGAGAATAGGCCGAGGAACTGCTTTCTTTTTTACAGCAGTGAAATGTACTTGATGTTCATTACTTACATTTTGAATAATTCCTTTTATATCATCTGCTACTAAAGTTCCTGATAATTCTGTATCGTTTAATTTATAATTTAAAGCTTCTTTTCTGTGTATTAATTCTTTTTCTAGAGTTTCATTATTTGCTAATTTTATTTCTTCAGCAAGTTCTTTAGCTTTAACTAATTTTTCGGAATTTCCAACTTTCTTTAAGGAAGTAGTAATTCGATAAATAATAAAAACTGCTCCTAACATGATAGGAATTAATAATAAAATAATAGTTATGATAATCCCAGGCTGATTAAATAAAGACTTTTCCGCAACATTTGTATTTTGTGCAAAAACCGTATTCGAAACCAACAATAGACCTAATAAAACTGCAAAATTCTGACTTTTGGAAGGTAATACGTCGGAATTTTTATTATTACTCAGATTTGCGTTGGCATTTTTTAATCTTAAATAGGTTTCAATTTGTGTTGAATTAAGATTTTGCAATAATTTTTCTGCATTAAAATCTTTTATTACCTCGTTCTGTAATACAGTTTTTTTAAACTTAAAATAGGAAACTCCGAAAACCACTAAAAACAAAATAAATAAAGGGAGGCAAACTAAAATCAACCAACTAGAAGCTTCAGAAGTATTGTTGCTAGCAATGTAATTCGCGGCATTTTGAGCTATTGAAGTTTGATGAAGTAGAATAGCAATAAATGCTACAATGAATTTTTTAATTGTTATTTTCATAATAATATATTAATACCTTTTTATCTTTTAATCTTAACTAAAAAAAAATTTTACTCATTTTTTAAATAAAAGAAACCTTTTTCAAGCTTATCTTTAAATTCAATAATTGTGTTTGTTTCAATCATTGACAAAAAATTCTTTTTTATTTCGACATATTGATGATGAACTGGACAGGGATTTTTTTCAGAACACAATTTCAAACCAAGTACACAATCTTTATAGATGCCGTCGCCATCTATAGCTTTTACAATATCTGATATGGAGGAGCTTAGTTCTTTATTTGTCATGTAAAAACCGCCACTTGGTCCTTTCATAGAAAGAACTAATCTCTTCTTACTTAATTCTTGCAATATTTTAGCCACAAAATGTTCTGGTGTAGCGGTGCCTTTAGCAATTTCCTTAACTCCTACCCTTTTCTGGTCGTCAGACTTCTGAGCGATAAAAATCATTGCTTTTATTGCGTATTCGCAAGATTTTGAAAACATATAATTAATTGTTTAGCAAAACTAGAAAGTTTTTTAAATATATAAAGAGTTTTTTATCTTTTATTTTTTTCTAATTTAAAATAGTTTGTAAATAATTGTTAACTAATAGTTTAGAGAAATAAAT